>NZ_CM142175.1:1677500-1861446 GCF_054861245.1 Streptococcus sp. KHUD_017 | reverse complement strand
AGCTTTTGCTTCTTCAATCGGATTTAAGTCTTCTCGCTGTAAATTTTCAATGATAGAGTGAATCATCATGTCCTGATCAGATAGTTTTTTGATGATTACAGGAACTTCTGATAACCCAGCTGCTATCGATGCCCGATACCGTCTTTCTCCAGCTAGGATTTCGTATCCAATAACTGGAGATTGACGGACGATAATTGGTTGAATTAATCCATTTTCTTTAATAGATTGGGCAAGTTCTTCTATTTTTTCTTTTGAGAATTCTTTACGAGGTTGGTAGGGATTTTTTTGAATATCACTGATACGAATTAGTTTGAGTTCTTCCATATTTCTACAGTATCACATCTTTGATATTCTGTAAAGTAGGTTTACAAATATGTAAACTATTGATTTAAATCACTTGTACTTTTATCTAGCTTGATTGTAGTTTTCTCTTCTTTACCATTACGGTAATAAGTTACAGTCATTTCATCTCCAATAGAGTGGCTATATAGAGCACTTTGTAATTCAGTAGTGGAAGAAATAGCTTTATCATCTATTTTTGTAATGACGTCATATTGTTGCAGATGTCCATTGGCAGGCATATTTTTTTGAACAGAACGAACAGCTACACCAGAAGTAACATTTCCAGGAAGTTTTAGTTTTTGAAGATCAGTTGTATTAAGATTTGATAAGTTAACCATGTGGATTCCAAGAGCAGGTCGAGTTACTTTTCCATCTTTTTCTAATTGTTTAATAATGTTGATTACGTCGTTTGCAGGAATTGCAAAACCAAGACCTTCGACAGATGTTCCACCATTAGAGGCAATCTTACTTGATGTAATACCGATAACTTGGCCTTGGATATTAATCAAAGGACCACCTGAGTTACCAGGGTTAATAGCTGTATCTGTTTGGATAGCATTGGTTGAGATAGCTTGTCCATCTTCGGATTTTAGAGAGACATTTCTATTTAAACTTGATACAATCCCTTGTGTCACAGTATTGGCATATTCAGAACCTAGGGGACTTCCGATTGCAATAGCTGTTTCTCCAACTGTTAGTTGATTAGAATCACCAAATTCGGCCACTGTTGTGACCTTATCTGCAGCAATTTTTACAACAGCAATATCTGAATAAGTATCAGAACCCACAATATCACCAGGAACTTTTGTACCATCTGCTAAACGAATATCAACTTTTTTAGCGCCATTAATAACGTGAGTATTTGTTACAATATAAGCAGTATCCCCTTCCTTTTTATAAATGACACCAGAACCTTCACTGAATACTTGTTCAGCATTGGTATCCATATCAGTTTCATCAGATGTGATTAAACTGTTTTGAGAGTTTGATGAGTAAGTAATGACAGATACAACAGCATCTTTAACTTTATCGACTGCTTGTGTAGTTGAGTTTTCATTTTTTACAGTTGCTTTACTGACAGTAGTGGTAGTTGTCGTACCACTATTTTGTTTTTGACTGAGCTGTAATGTTGTAAAAGTACCTAAAATACCACTAAAAAAGCTAATGAGAATGACTAATAAAAGTTGTCCCCATTTTTTTAAGTTTTTCTTCATAGAAGAATCCTCCAAATTTATTTTATAAAATTATAAAATTATTAACTTAATCCTAACTTAAAAAAGTTTAAGTTTTTAACAATCTGTGGATAACTGATTAAAACTTGTGAATTTATCACTATTTTCCCTGTTTTTATTTGTGAATAAGATGTGAATAAAATACGATTGTGATAAAATAGAAGCATGAAAATTAAAATTGTAACAGTTGGAAAACTAAAAGAAAAGTATCTCAAAGATGGAATTGCAGAATATTCTAAAAGAATATCACGATTTGCTGCCGTAGAAATGATTGAATTAGCTGATGAAAAAACACCAGATCGTGCCAGTGATTCTGAAAATCAGAAGATTTTAGAGTTAGAAGGAAATCGAATTCTTTCCAAAATTGGGGATAGAGAATTTGTTATCGTTTTGGCTATTGAAGGGAAGACCTTATCTTCTGAAGAATTTAGTAGCCAATTAGAACAAGCTTCTATTAATGGTTATTCAACTTTAACCTTTGTTATTGGTGGGAGTTTAGGGCTCTCTCATCAAGTAAAAAAGCGTGCGAATCTATTTCTTAGCTTTGGTCGTTTAACTCTACCACATCAATTAATGCGCCTCGTTCTTATAGAGCAAATATACCGAGCTTTTACTATCCAACAAGGTTCTCCATATCATAAATAGGATTGACTATTCTCGATTATTTTGATAAGATAAACTAGTTAGGTCTCATAGCTCAGCTGGATAGAGCATTCGCCTTCTAAGCGAACGGTCGCAGGTTCGAATCCTGCTGGGATCATACACTAGTTGTAACGCTGGGGAAACCCAGCGTTTTTTGTAAAAAATGACAGTTCAGGTACAAAAATGTGCAGTTGAGAATGAATTATTTTAAAATGAACTCCGTTTTGTATAATAGGCTTGTAAGTTAATTTACAAGAAAAAACAATAAAGGAGAATTTAATATGGAAAAAACAGTTAAATTAGAACAGTTCAAAAAACTTACAGAAAAAGAATTACAGGAAATTCAAGGTGGGGATAAAAGATTAACTTACTTTATTACTAACCTTTTTCCTAAAAGGAAAAAATAGAAAACATTGTAGATTATAGGGAGACATAATGGATTTATTAAAAATATTCATAGTTATTCTTCATATTTTTATTTTAACAAATAGCTATAAACTAATTTGTAGAGCAACAAAAAAAGAAAGATTTCTATTCATATGTTGGATTTTTATATTGCAGTCCATAGTTGAAATTTTCTTTTATTTTGTTTTTTTACATGGTTTAGGTTTAGAAAAACTAATGTTTCCCTTTATTATATATGTTTATCTAATAGGAATAAAAAAGTATGATAAGTACAAGGCTATTTTTATCAGTCTACTATTATCTTTATTATATCATAGCACTCATACTTTTTTATCAGTAACTTTATCTTCCATAACAGGTGATTCTTTTGTAACAAAATATGAAAATTTCTTCTTTTTAGTAGTATTATTACTAACTTATTTTGCTATAAAAAAAATTATTACTTATTTTCACCTTGAACTTAATTATTTTGACAAAGACTACCTCTATCCATTTCTTAAGAAAGTTATACTTGCTTTCTTTGCTTTACATGTTCTATCATTCATTTCAGATATGGTGAGCACTCATACGCATTTTAACAGTTTTGGTAGTATTTTAGCAACAATTGTCTTTATTTGTTTACTGCTAATCTTCTTCGCAATGAATTCTCATAAGGTAGGAGTTGAAAAAGAAATAGCCCTAAAACAGAAAAAATTTGAACAAGAACATTTACAGACTTATACAGATGAAATTGTTGGTTTGTACAATGAAATCCGTGGATTTCGTCATGATTATGCAGGTATGCTTGTCAGTATGCAAATGGCTATTGACAGTAGAGATTTACAGGAAATTGACAGAGTTTACAATGAAGTTCTAGTTAAAGCTAATCAAAAATTACGTTCAGATAAGTATACATACTTTGATTTAAACAACATAGAAGATTCAGCTTTAAGAAGTTTAATTGCGCAATCTATTGTATATGCACGAAATAAGAACGTAGAGTTTACACTAGAAGTAAAGGACACTATCACAAAATTGTCAATCGATTTACTTGATCTTGTTCGTATGATGAGTGTTTTGTTGAACAATGCTGTTGAAGGTGCTGCAGAAAGTTATTTGAAACAAATGGAAGTTGCAGTGATTAAGATGGATTTGGAAACAGTTATCGTGATTCAAAATTCGTGTAAAATTACCATGACACCTTCAGAAGATTTGTTTGAACTAGGTTTTTCTACTAAAGGGAGAAATAGAGGAATAGGGCTTAATAATGTTAAAGAAATTTTAGGTAAGTATGAAAATATCATTTTAGAAACAGAGATGGAAGATAGTACGTTTAGACAGATTATTAGATTTAAGAGAGAGTTTGAATGAAAGTATTAATTTTAGAAGATGTTATTCAACATCAAGTCAGATTAGAAAGAACCTTGGATGAAATTTCAAAGGAATTAAATATTCCTATTTCTTATAAAACAACAGGTAAAGAACGAGAATTTAAGGAATATATCGAAAATGATGAATTAAACCAACTTTATTTTCTAGATATTGATATTCATGGAGTTGAGAAAAAAGGATTTGAAGTCGCACAGTTTATTCGTCACCACAATCCCTATGCAATTATCGTATTTATCACTAGTAGATCAGAATTTGCTACCTTAACTTACAAATATCAAGTATCAGCCTTGGATTTTGTTGACAAAGATATCAATGATGAATTATTTAAGAAACGTATTGAACAGAGTATCTTATATACCAAGAATATGTTACTTGAAAATAAAGATGTTGTGGATTATTTTGACTATAACTACAAGGGAAATGATTTGAAAATTCCCTACCATGATATTTTGTATATTGAAACAACAGGAGTATCTCATAAGTTAAGGATTATTGGTAAGAATTTTGCCAAAGAATTTTATGGGACAATGGCAGATATTCAAGAAAAAGACAAAGATACGCAAAGATTTTATTCCGCTCATAAGTCATTTCTTGTCAATGTAGGAAATATTAGGGAAATTGATCGAAAAAATTTAGAAGTGGTTTTTTATGAAGATCATCGTTGTCCGATTACCCGTCTCAAGGTTCGGAAATTAAGAGATATTCTGGAGAAAAAATCTAAAAAGTGATTGACAATTAGTAAGAAATTGATATAATGGTAATATCTGCTACAGATAGATGGTCCGTTGGTCAAGGGGTTAAGACACCGCCTTTTCACGGCGGTAACACGGGTTCGAATCCCGTACGGACTATATTATCCGCCATAGCTCAGTTGGTAGTAGCGCATGACTGTTAATCATGATGTCGTAGGTTCGAGTCCTACTGGCGGAGTCAAATAAAAAAGAACACCAATGGTGTTCTTTTTTGTCTCTAGTTTGAATCTCCTAACATTTTCATAAGAAAGTCTGTTATTTCTTGCGGGCTTTCTTTTTTTCCATGAGCAATCCAAGTTTGGCATACACCAAATAGTGCATTTGTTAGATAGATACTACTATACTCTAACTCAATCTCGTTTAAATTTAATTGCATAAATCGTTTCTGGAGATCAGTACTGAGCAGAATGTGCAGTTTATTTCTCAGGAAGTTTTGTATTTCTTTTGTACCATTTTCAGATAGAAGAGCAGCTAGTAGCGGTTCAGATTCTAAGTATTCAAACACTTCTAGGATAGCATCTCTTTTATGATTTGCGTGTTTTTGGAAAATGTACTCAAAAGTATGAAATAGCTTACTTTGGTAGTGTTCAATCATATCATACTTATCTTTATAGTGGGTATAAAAGCTAGAACGACTAATTCCGGCTTTTTCTGCTAGTTTAACAGTGCTAATTTGATCAAATGGCTGTTCAGTTAATAATTGAACCATGGCGTTCTCAATAGTACGTTTGGTTTTTAAGCGTTTGTTGCTCTCTTTCATATTTCCTCCTTATGAACAAAAATAGACAATGTGTCCAAATATAATTATTTTGACTTGTAAATCAGATTTTTTAATGTATAATCTATTATATCAAAATTTTAGACAATATGTGTAAAAAAGGAGACAATATGTTTAAAGAATGGAAAGCAATTTTTAAAAAACCAACCTTTATCATTGTAATGATAGGGATTTCTCTTATTCCTGCTTTATACAACATCATATTTTTATCATCTATGTGGGATCCATATGGGCAATTATCTGAGTTGCCTGTAGCGGTTGTTAATAATGATAAGGAAGCTTCTTACAATGGAACTACAATGACCATTGGAGAAGACATGGTGTCCAATTTAAAGGAAAATAAATCATTAGATTTTCATTTTGTCAATGAAGAAGAAGGTCAGAAAGGTCTAGAAGACGGTGCTTACTATATGGTAGTAACTTTGCCAAGTGACTTATCTGAAAAAGCAACTTCTGTTCTAACAGACCACCCGGAACAAATGACCATTAACTATCAAACTTCTAGTGGGCATAGCTTCATCGCAAGTAAGATGAGTGACTCTGCCATGACACAGTTAAAACAGACTGTTTCTGCTAATGTAACCGAAACCTATACGAAAGCTTTATTTCAAAAGATGGGAGATTTAAAATCTGGTTTAACGAAGGCTGCAGATGGCAGTGAACAATTGGCCAACGGTGCTAGTCAGTTAGTTGTTGGAAGTCAGACATTATCTTCAAATCTTGATACTTTAGCCAACTCAAGTTTAACTTTTTCTAATGGCAGTGAACAATTTACAAAAGGGTTGACAACATATGTCACAGGAGTAAACCAACTAAATGTTGGGTTAGGAACATTTAATGATGGTTTACAGAACTATACAAGTGGAGTTTCACAGGTTGATAGTGGACTTAATCAATTATCTTCAAAAACTCCTGAACTAGTAGATGGTGTCAATCAGCTAAATACAGGAATGAAGACATATGCAGGAGGGGTTTCGCAACTGAATACAGGTCTCAATCAATTTTCAGTTGGTGTCAATGCATATACAAGTGGTGTTGACAAACTATCTGTTGGGACAAATCAATTATCTAGTCAATCAGATTCATTAAGAGATGGTATTACTCAATTAAATAAAGGGATTAAAGAAATTTCTACTCAATTGAATACGACATCTCAACAGAAAGAAGATATAACCCAGTTAACTACTAGTTTAGATGAGTTGAATAAAGCACTTCAAGCTGTAACTATATCAGATAATACTGAACTTAAAACGACAATATCTAATGACTTAGCAACTATATCTACTCTCGCTCAAACTATTGTAACTAATAGTCAATCAGAACAAGCGAGAACTCTTACCAATCTCCAAGCAACAGCAACTTATCAAACTCTCACTGACACTCAGAAAAAAGAATTGACTGAAGCTGTTTCAAATAATTCTAATTCTACGATTGATTCAGCAAAAGAAATTTTAACATCAGTAGGAAACTTAAAAGTAAGTTTGGAAAGTGTAAACCAACCAGTCTCCAACCTTTCTACTTTACAGACGAAAGCAAATCAAGTATTGCCTGTGGCTTCAAGTTCTTTGACATCGATGTCAAGTGGATTTACACAGTTGCAAAATGCTGTTGACAATCAGTTGGTTCCTGGAAGTCAATCAATTGAAAATGGAGTTAATGAGTATACTAAAGGGTTGGATACTATCTCTTTAGGTGTAAACCAACTAAGTGAAAAGAATACAACTTTAACAACAAGTTTAGATCAATTGGTTTCTGGATCAACCAAGTTGACAGAAAAATCTTCAATCTTGACAACTGGTTTGGATTCGCTAGCTGGAAAAACTCCAGAATTAGTAATAGGTATTGAAAAACTCTCATTTGGTTCTAGTCAATTAAACAGTAAGAGTTCAGACTTAATTGCAGGTCTTGATAAAATACAGTTAGGTTCTAATCAATTAACAGATAAATCAAATCAATTACTTTCAGCTAGCTCTCAATTAGGAAGTGGTGCAGAAAAAATTGCAGACGGTGCTGGGAAATTAGCAGATGGCGGTGTAACTTTAACTGCTGGTATAGAAAGTTTACAAGTAGGAGCTACAGAGCTAGGAAAAGGATTAAGTAATGCTAGCAATCAACTAAAATCAGCATCAACAGAGTCCAATAATGCAGAAATATTATCTGAGCCTTTGAGTCTTTCAAAAACAGATAATGATCAAGTTCCTGTAAATGGAATTGCTATGGCTCCTTATATGATATCAGTCGCCCTCTTTGTTGCTGCATTATCAACAAATATGATTTTTGCTAAATTACCTTCAGGTCGTCATCCTGAAAGTCGCTGGGCTTGGTTTAAATCACGCTTTGAAATAAATGGAGTCATTGCTTTGTTAGCAGCTGTCTTAGTCTATGGAGGAGTTCATCTTATAGGTCTAACGGCAAATCATGAAATGAGAACCTTATTCTTAATCATCATCGCAAGTTTGACCTTTATGTCCATGGTAACTGCTTTAACGACATGGAATAGTCGTTTAGGTGCTTTCTTCTCTCTTATTTTGTTATTATTGCAATTAGCATCAAGTGCAGGAACTTATCCACTTGCTTTGACAAATGATTTCTTTAAAGCGGTCAATCCTTGGTTGCCAATGAGTTATTCAGTTTCAGGATTGAGACAAACAATTTCTATGACAGGGAATATGCATCATCAAGTAATTTTCCTTCTTGTAACGTTAGTTCTATTCATAGGATTAGGTATGCTGGCTTATCAACCTAAGAAAATGGACGAAGATTAGATATGTTTCACGTGAAACAATGATATAAACAGATTGATAGAACTATCAACTAAAAATTCATAAAAACAATAAAACTCAGTTGGATTATCCAACTGAGTTTTTATCATCTAATTTAATCTTTCCAAAGTTCTTTTACTTTTGCTTGAACTTCAGCATTTTCTAAGAATTCGTCATAGGTTTCATCAATACGATCAATGACACCATTTTTAGAAAGGACGATGATGTGATTTGCTAATGTTTGAATAAATTCATGGTCATGACTGGCAAAGATAATCGATTCTTTGAAGTTTTTTAATCCATCATTCAGACTTGAGATTGATTCCAAGTCTAAGTGATTTGTAGGATCGTCAAGCACAAGGACGTTTGATTTCAAAAGCATGAGTTTTGAAAGCATCACGCGTACTTTTTCTCCCCCTGACAAGACGTTTACAGGCTTGTTAACTTCGTCTCCAGAGAAGAGCATACGGCCTAGGAAACCACGTAGGAAGGTATTATCATCTTCTTCTTTACTCGCAAATTGACGCAACCAGTCGAGGATTGATTCGCTACCAGCAAAATCAGCTGAATTGTCTTTTGGCAAGTAAGAGCGACTTGTTGTAACTCCCCACTTGACAGTTCCTTCATATTCGATTTCACCCATAATAGCACGGATCAAGGCAGTTGTTTGGATGTCGTTTTGTCCGATAAGAGCTGTCTTGTCACCTGGACGCAAGATGAAGCTGATGTTGTCAAGAATAGTTTCACCGTCAATCTTTACAGATAGATTTTCTACTGTCAAGAGGTCATTACCAATTTCACGTTCAGCTTTAAAGCTGATAAATGGGTATTTGCGACTAGAAGGAACGATTTCTTCTAGTTCAATCTTGTCAAGCATTTTTTTTCGTGAAGTTGCTTGTCTTGATTTAGAAGCATTGGCAGAGAAGCGTGCAACGAATTCTTGGAGTTGTTTAATTTTTTCTTCAGCCTTAGCATTACGGTCTGCTAGTAATTTAGCAGCAAGCTCAGATGACTCCTTCCAGAAGTCGTAGTTTCCGACATAAAGTTTGATTTTACCAAAGTCCAGGTCGGCCATGTGAGTACATACTTTGTTCAAGAAGTGACGGTCATGGGACACGACAATAACAGTGTTATCAAAGTCAATCAAGAAATCTTCTAACCAAGTGATAGATTGGATATCAAGACCGTTGGTAGGCTCGTCTAGAAGAAGAACATCTGGTTTACCAAATAGAGCTTTGGCAAGGAGTACTTTCACTTTGTCCCCATTTGAAAGTTCACTCATATTTTGGTAATGAAGTTCTTCAGGGATATTTAGGTTTTGGAGGAGTTGTGAAGCTTCACTCTCTGCTTCCCAACCACCTAGTTCAGCGAATTCTCCTTCAAGCTCTGCTGCACGGACACCATCTTCGTCTGAAAAATCTTCCTTCATGTAGATAGCATCTTTTTCTTTCATGATGTTATATAGTTTTTCATTACCCATGATAACAACATCAATAACACGTTCATCCTCATAGTCAAAGTGATTTTGACGAAGGACAGAAAGACGTTCATTTGGCCCAAGAGAAACATGACCAGTTGTAGGTTCGATATCACCAGCTAAGATTTTTAAAAAAGTTGATTTTCCAGCACCATTGGCACCAATCAAACCATAGGTATTTCCTTCTGTAAATTTGATGTTGACATCATCAAAAAGTTTACGATCACTAAAACGTAGTGAAACATCAGATACTGTTAGCAAAGTTTTTCTCCTATTATATGTAATACTCTAATTTTACTAGAAAATCACTAAATATTCAAATTTTTATTTGTCAATTTTTTGTCAAGAAAGTTTACAAATGATTTACAGTTGAAAGGGTTAACAAGTCTATTGTTTGAATAAAAAAATTATCTGTCTTTTTATTAAAAAAATGCTATAATTGAAAGGACCATATCAAAGGAGAATAAGATGAATAAACCCATTATTTTAACAGGAGATCGTCCAACGGGGAAATTACATATTGGGCACTACGTTGGGAGCTTAAAAAATCGTGTCTTACTACAAGAAGAAAATAAATATGACATGTTTGTCTTTTTAGCTGACCAACAAGCCTTAACAGACCACGCAAAAGATCCTCAAACAATAGTAGAGTCTATTGGGAATGTCGCTTTGGACTATCTTGCAGTGGGGTTAGATCCTAATAAATCAACGATTTTCATCCAAAGTCAGATACCAGAATTGGCAGAACTTTCCATGTATTACATGAATTTGGTTTCTTTGGCCCGTTTGGAACGAAACCCAACTGTCAAAACAGAAATTGCTCAGAAAGGTTTTGGAGAAAGTATCCCAACAGGATTTTTGGTTTATCCAGTTGCGCAAGCTGCGGATATTACAGCATTTAAGGCTAACTTGGTTCCAGTAGGGAATGACCAAAAGCCGATGATTGAACAAACACGTGAAATTGTTCGTTCTTTTAACCATGCCTACAATTGTGATGTTTTAGTGGAGCCAGAAGGAATTTATCCTGAGCATGAAGGTGCAGGACGTTTGCCAGGTTTAGATGGTAATGCCAAAATGTCGAAATCACTTAATAATGGTATTTATCTAGCTGACGATGCGGATACTTTACGTAAAAAAGTGATGAGTATGTATACTGATCCAGATCATATTCGTGTTGAGGATCCAGGTAGGATTGAAGGCAATATGGTTTTCCATTACTTAGATGTTTTCGGACGTCCAGAGGATGTTCAAGAAATTGCTGAAATGAAAGAGCATTATCAACGTGGTGGTCTAGGTGATGTCAAGACTAAACGTTATCTACTTGAAATCTTAGAACGTGAACTTGGTCCAATCCGTGAACGCCGTCTTGAGTTTGCTAAAGATATGGGTGAAGTTTATAATATGTTGCAAAAAGGTAGTGAACAAGCTCGAGAAGTTGCAGGACAAACACTCTCAGAGGTAAAAGCAGCAATGGGGCTAAATTACTTTCATTAATAGATAAAATATGAACTCTAAAACTATCTCTTCTTTAAAATTAAAGGGATAGTTTTTTTATATTATCTATTATCAATATAATTGACAAATTTTCATAGAATGGTATGATAGATACAATACAAAAAGCGTCAAGCTCAAAAAGAAAGAAAAGAGGAAACTTCAATGTCTAATTGGGACACTAAATTTTTGAAAAAAGGTTTTACCTTCGATGATGTATTGCTCATTCCAGCAGAGAGTCATGTGTTGCCTAATGATGCGGATTTGACAACGAAATTGGCAGATAATTTGACTTTAAATATCCCAATTATTACAGCTGCGATGGACACAGTAACAGAGAGCCAGATGGCAATTGCTATTGCGCGTGCAGGTGGTCTTGGAGTTATCCATAAAAACATGTCTATTGAGCAACAAGCTGACGAAGTACGAAAGGTAAAACGTTCTGAGAATGGTGTTATTATCGATCCATTTTTCTTGACGCCGGAACATACAATCGCTGAAGCAGATGAACTAATGGGTCGCTACCGTATCAGTGGTGTACCTGTAGTTGAAACTCTTGAAAACCGTAAATTGATTGGTATCCTAACAAATCGAGATCTTCGTTTTATTTCTGACTATAACCAACCGATTTCAAAACACATGACTAGCGAAAACTTGGTTACTGCACCGGTTGGTACAGATTTAAAAACAGCTGAGAGTATTCTACAAGAGCACCGTATTGAAAAACTTCCTTTGGTTGACGAAGAAGGTCGTCTTTCTGGCTTGATTACTATTAAGGATATTGAAAAAGTTATTGAGTTTCCAAATGCTGCAAAAGATGAGTTTGGTCGCCTTCTAGTTGCAGGTGCAGTGGGTGTTACTTCTGACACATTTGAACGTGCAGAGGCTCTCTTTGAAGCAGGTGCAGATGCGATTGTCATCGATACAGCACACGGACACTCTGCAGGAGTTCTCCGAAAAATTGCTGAGATTCGTGCGCATTTCCCAGACCGTACATTGATTGCCGGAAATATTGCTACTGCTGAAGGTGCGCGTGCTCTTTATGACGCAGGAGTTGACGTTGTTAAAGTTGGTATTGGTCCAGGTTCAATCTGTACAACTCGTGTGATTGCAGGTGTTGGTGTACCACAGGTAACAGCAATTTACGATGCTGCAGCAGTTGCACGTGAATATGGAAAAACGATTATCGCTGACGGTGGAATCAAGTATTCTGGAGATATTGTTAAAGCTCTTGCTGCTGGTGGAAATGCAGTAATGCTTGGATCAATGTTTGCAGGAACAGATGAAGCTCCAGGTGAAACTGAAATCTTCCAAGGACGTAAGTTCAAGACTTACCGTGGTATGGGTTCAATTGCTGCTATGAAGAAGGGGTCAAGCGACCGTTACTTCCAAGGTTCAGTTAATGAAGCAAACAAACTGGTTCCAGAAGGAATTGAAGGTCGTGTTGCTTATAAAGGTGCAGCGGCTGACATCGTCTTCCAAATGATTGGTGGTATTCGTTCTGGTATGGGTTACTGTGGTGCTGCGAATCTTAAAGAATTGCATGATAATGCTCAGTTTATCGAAATGTCTGGTGCAGGTCTAAAAGAAAGTCATCCGCATGATGTGCAAATTACTAACGAAGCACCAAATTACTCAATGTAATTAAAAAAAGCTCCTGTTTAACAGGAGCTTTTTTGTTTTAACATGCATGTAAAGTTTAGTTTACAGATAGTTGACCATCATTTACTGTAAAGACGCTTAGGTTATCAGGCAAGTTTTGAAGGTGGTCTAAACTTGTAGTTGTTATAAAGGTTTGAATGTTATGAGAGATAGTCTCTAATAATTTAAGTTGACGATTATTGTCAAGTTCACTCATAACATCGTCAAGTAAAAGAATGGGAGATTCCTTGGTAATGCTTTCCATCAACTCGATTTCAGCTAGTTTGACAGACAGAACTAGACTACGATGCTGTCCTTGACTGCCAAAACTTGCTTCTATACCGTTGATTAAGAAAACCATATCATCTCGGTGAGGACCAACTCCTGTGTTCTTTTTAAATAAATCTCTAGGTTTACTCTTTTGAAGTGCTATATAAAAAGAATCAGCTAAATGTTCTTTGTCAACAAAGTTTACAGAAGGTTGATAGCGTATTGACAGTTCTTCTAATTGGTCTGAAATGTCAAAATGTTTCTTTTGACCAAAGAAATCCATTTTCTGTATAAAGTCAGCCCTGTGAATCATTACACGACATCCATATTCAACAAGTTGATCATCAAGAACGGATAAAAATGTTTCATCAATGTTTTGTGTAGTTTTTAGATAGGTATTTCTCTGTTTAAGAATATGGTTATAGCTTGACAAGTCTGACAAGTAAATCGGTTTGATCTGTCCCAACTCCATGTCAATGAATTTACGTCGAATGGCTGGCGCACCTTTGACAAGTTGTAAATCTTCTGGAGCAAATAAGACAACATTCATATGTCCAATATAATCAGAAAGACGAGCTTGTTTTAAATGATTCACTTTAGTAATCCGACCTTTTTGTGTTAAGTCGATTTCAAGTGGTATAGTTGCTGTTTTCTTCTGCAACAGACCGGAAACTTGTAGTTGTTCTTCTTCAAACTGAATTAAATTTTTGTCTGTCTTTGTTCGATGACTTCTTGTTAAGGCTAAAAAGTAAATACTTTCAAGAAGATTCGTTTTCCCTTGGGCGTTTCGGCCAACAAATACATTTAATTTTGGGTTAAAATCAACTTCAATATTATGATAGTTACGAAATTGTTTAATGGATAAGTTTTTCAACCACATGATTATCTACCTGGAAAACGTGGTGCAGGTTTTGTATTTGTTGGTTGATCTTTTTTTGTAGATTTTTTTTGAACTTTCTTATTCATTTCCTTTACAAGCTTAGCTACACGTTCTTTCTCAAGTTTTTCTAGATGAAACTCCTCTAGTTCTTCTGGGGTTGGTTGAACTAGAACAATCTGGGTTTTTAAATCAGGGATTTCAATAGAATCCCCGATTCTAATTTTCTTGCCTCGACGATTTTCTAATTCTCCATTAAAATAAACAAGGTGGTCAGATAAAAAAGATTTAATAGCACCGCCACTTTGTATGATTCCAAGGTCTTTCAAAAGAGATTGGAGAGTAATAAATTCTTCAAATAATTTGTATTCCATAGTTCACCTCAATCTTTGGTATTATACCATATTTTGCTCAAAATAGTTGAGAAGAAACCACTGATATGAAAACGATTTTAATTTTAAAAGAGTCAAAGAGAACAAGAAAAATTTTCGTTTTCATGGTATAATAGAACTCTATGTAAAAGGAGGTAAAAGATGGAGTTGTTCCCTGGAATTGCAGTTCATTTTATCCAATCTAAAAAGTTTAAGACTAATAAAATAACCATGCGTTTCACAGCTCCGTTATCTCTGGATTTAATTTCAGGTCGCATGTTAAGCGCTAGTATGCTTGAAACAGCTAATAAAAGTTTTCCAACTGCTCAAATTCTTAGAAAACATTTAGCAGCATTATATGGAGCGGATTTATCGACTCATGCATATAGAAGAGGGCAAAGCCATCTTGTAGATGTCAGTTTAACGTATGTTCGAGATGAATTTTTAAGCAAGAAAAACGTGTTAACTTCTCAAATTTTAGAATTATTGTATCAAGTCATATTTAATCCCTTGTCAGATGAGGAAGGGTTTGAAAAGAATGCCTTTGAAATTGAGAAAAAACAACTGTTGGCAAGACTGGAATCAGAATTAGAGGATCCTTTCTTCTTTGCGCATAAAGAATTAGATCATTTGTTTTTCCAAGAAGAATCCATGCAGTTAGTCCCTAAAGATTTGATTTCCAGAATTTCCGAAGAAACATCTAAAACTTGTTATTCAAGTTTCCAAAAAATGCTGAACGAAGATAGGATTGATTTATTCTTTTTAGGGGACTTTAATGAAATTGAAGTTCTAGAAAACCTGAAGAAATTGAACTTGACAGGTCGTAAAGAAACTGTAAACATTCAGTATCGACAAGACTATTCAAATGTTCTTAGGGAAGGAATTGACAGGAAAAACCTAGGGCAGTCTATTTTAGAATTGGGCTATCATAGCACAATTGGTTATGGGGATGATCAAAAAATGGCTTTACTGCTTGTAAACGGTCTGCTTGGAGCTTTCCCCCACTCTAAATTGTTTACTCAAGTAAGGGAAAAGGAAGGTCTAGCTTATACTGTATCTAGTCACCTGGATCTTTTTAGTGGATTTTTACGATTATTTGCTGGAATCAATCGTCAGAACCGAAACAAGGCAAGAAAATTGATGAATGATCAATTACTCAATATCAAAAATGGTAGATTTACAGATATTGAAGTTAATCAAACTAAGGAAATGATTCGTAGGACGATGTTGTTGAGTCAGGATAATCAAGATTCGATTATTGACAGAGAATACTTAAGCATCTTTTTTGGTAAATCGGTTTTAGACCTGGATACTTTGATAGAGACACTAGAGCAAGTTGACAAGGAGGCAATCTGTAGGGCTGCGTCTAGCCTGAAATTGCAAGCTATCTATTTTATGGAAGGAGCAGAATGACTAGAGTTACTTTTGACGAGAAATACTATCCAGCTGTAAAGGAAACTCTTTATCAAGCAACATTAGAAAATGGCTTGACAGTTACTTTACTTCCAAAAAATGACTTTAACGAAGTTTACGGTGTAGTCACCGTTCAAGTTGGCTCAGTTGACACAGAGTTTACAGCAAGAGATGGAAAAAGAAAAATATATCCAAAAGGGATTGCTCATTTTTTAGAGCATAAACTTTTTGAAAGAGAAAATTCTGAAGATATTATGGCTAGTTTTACTGAACTAGGTGCAGATAGTAATGCCTTTACAAGCTTTACAAGTACAAGTTATCTTTTTTCAACGTCTGACCATGTTACTGAGTGTTTGGACCTGCTTGACGAGCTAGTTACAAGCTTTAATATTACTGAAGAATCTGTTGAACGTGAAAAGGATATCATTCAGCAAGAACGCGAAATGTACCAAGACGATCCGGATTCCTGCTTATTCTTTAAAACACTTGCAAATCTATATCCAGAAAGTCCTCTGGCTTCAGATATTGTTGGAACTGAAGATTCGATAGAAAATATTAGATTAGAGGATTTACGAGATAATTTTGAAGAATTTTACACTCCTGTCAATAGTCATATTTTCCTTGTTGGGAACTTTGATTTAGAACTGATACAGAATTATTTCAGACAAAAGGATGTTGGAGATTGGATAGAAGAAACTTCGAGAGAAACAATCGCTTTAAACCCTGTAAAGAAGGTTGATAGCAGTCGTATGGATGTCGCCTCTCCTAAATTAGCTATTGGTGTTCGAACAAATTCCAATATGAGTAATCAGGATTGTTACCGATATAGTATTTTGCTAAGAGCTTTATTTACGATGATGTTTGGTTGGACTTCTAATAGATTTCAGAGTTTGTATGAAACTGGGAAATTAGATGCTTCATTAGCTTTAGAAGTTGAAATCAATCGACGGTTTAACTTTTTGATGCTGACAATGGAGACGAAGGAGCCTGTTGCAATTTCGCACCAATTTCGAAAGGCGATTCAGAACTTTGTGACTGATGCAGATGTTTCGGAAGAACATCTTGATTTAATAAAAAGTGAAATTTATGGAGAGTTTATCCATAACATGAATTCTTTAGAATTTATTGCGACTCAATATCAGTCGCATATTGAGGAATCAACCCTATTTGATTTGCCAAAGATTATACAGGAAATGACCTTGGAAGATGTTCTTGAGGTAGGACATCATTTTATCGACAGTAGTGAAATCGTTGAATTTACGATTTTTCCACTATAGTCATTCAAGTAAAATAGACTAGAAAGAAGGAATGGTAAGTATGAGAAAAAAAACAATTGGTGAAGTTTTACGTTTAGCAAGAATTAATCAAGGTTTGAGTCTGGAGGAATTGCAGCGTAAAACGGACATCCAACTTGATATGCTAGAAGCCTTAGAATCAGATGATTTTGATAAATTGCCTAGTCCCTTTTATGCTCGTTCTTTTTTGAGGAAATATGCTTGGGCAGTTGAGTTGGATGAAAACATTGTTTTAGACGCATATGATTCAGGGAGTATGATTACCTATGAGGAAGTTGATGTTGATGAGATAGAACTAACAGGTCGTAGACGTTCCAATCGTAAGAAGCGTTCCTTGCTTCCACTTTTTTACTTTGTTCTATTTTCCCTATCAATTTTAATTTTCGTAACCTGCTATGTTTGGAATTATATTCAAACACAGCCAACAGAAACAACTTCAGCTAACTATAATATTGTGACTACAACTACAACTACAAATGCACCAAGTAGTGAAACAACAAGTAGTAATCAAACCACTAATCCATCAAGTTCGACTGAAGCCTCAGCTGTAACTGTTTCAGGTCAGGGAGATGTCATATCAGTGGAATATAAAACTCCTAAAGAAACTGCCGAACTTCAATTATCTGTAACGGATGCAACAAGTTGGGTTAGCGTTTCAGATACTGATTTGGCTGGAGGGGCAACTCTAGATCCAAATAATAAAACAGTTAAAACAACAATTTCTAAAGGATCTCCAGTAACTATCACATTAGGTGTTGTTAAAGGCGTGAAAATAAAAATCGATAATCAGGAAATCGATACTTCGAAATTAACAGGCCAAACTGGTTGGATTACAATGAATTTGAGTTCAAATTAAGGAAGGATAATATGAAAAAAGAGAATATTCCTAACATACTTACGCTGGGTAGAATTGTATTTATTCCGATTTTTATCCTCCTTTTATCATTCGGATCGTCTCCTTTATTGCATAAAATGGCGGCTGTTGTTTTTGCTATTGCTAGTATCACTGATTATCTAGATGGTTATTTAGCTAGAAAATGGCAAGTGGTTAGTAATTTTGGTAAATTTGCAGATCCGATGGCTGATAAGTTGTTGGTCATGTCAGCCTTCATCATGTTGGTTGGTTTAAACATGGCTCCAGCCTGGCTAGTTGCTGTTATCATTTGTCGTGAACTTGCAGTTACTGGGTTGCGCCTACTCTTAGTTGAAACTGGAGGAACTGTTTTAGCTGCAGCAATGCCAGGAAAAATCAAGACATTTAGCCAGATGTTCGCGATTATCTTCTTGTTATTCCATTGGAATTTACTTGGTCAGATAACTCTTTATATTGCCTTGTTCTTCACAGTTTATTCTGGTTATGATTACTTCAAGGGAAGCGCATATTTATTTAAAGGAACCTTTCGCTAGATATGGAATCGATTATTGAAATTAAGGATCTGTCATTTCGATACCAGGCAGATCAAGAACATTATGATGTTCATAACATTTCGTTTCACGTGAAACGTGGAGAATGGTTGTCAATCGTTGGTCACAACGGGAGTGGGAAATCAACGACAGTTCGCTTGATTGATGGCTTACTCGAGGCTGAATCTGGAGAAATTTGGATAGATGGTGATTGCCTAACACCAGAAAATGTCTGGGAGAAAAGACGTAAGATTGGTATGGTATTTCAAAATCCCGATAATCAGTTCGTGGGAGCAACTGTTGAAGATGACGTTGCTTTTGGCCTAGAAAACCAAGGGATTCTGCTTGAAGAGATGAAGAAACGAGTCTCTGAAGCTCTGTCATTAGTTGGGATGGCGGAATTTACAAAAAAAGAACCAGCTCGCTTGTCTGGAGGTCAGAAACAGAGAGTGGCAATTGCAGGAGTTGTAGCTCTGCGACCAGACATTTTAATTTTGGATGAGGCTACAAGTATGTTGGATCCAGAAGGACGACTAGAGTTGATTAAGATAGTCCAGAAGATTCGCCAAGACCACCCGATGACAGTTATCTCTATTACGCATGATTTAGATGAGGTTGCTATGAGTGACCGTGTTTTGGTAATGAAAAAAGGAGAAGTTGAGTCAACAAGCACTCCTAGAGAATTATTCTCTAGGTCAGATTTAGATCAAATTGGTTTAGATCAACCCTTTGTCAACCAATTAAAAGAATCGCTACGTACTAGTGGCTTGAAATTATCAGAGCACTACCTGACCGAAGAGGAGCTCGAGGAGGCTTTATGGGAATTATTCTAGACAATGTGAGTTATACGTATCAGGAAGGAACACCCTTTGCTTCAGCAGCCTTGTCCGATGTTAGTTTGTCAATAGAGGATGGATCTTATACAGCAATTATTGGGCATACAGGAAGTGGGAAATCTACAATTCTACAACTTTTGAATGGTTTGTTGGTTCCCACAAAGGGAAGTGTTCGTGTCTTTGATACATTAATTACATCAACATCCGTCAATAAGCAAATTCGTCAAATCCGCAAACAAGTGGGCTTGGTTTTTCAGTTTGCAGAAAATCAAATCTTTGAGGAAACGGTCTTGAAAGATGTGGCTTTTGGACCTCAAAATTTTGGAGTTTCTGTAGAAGAGGCAGAAGCTATTGCGCGTGAAAAACTAGCTTTAGTAGGAATTGATGAATCACTCTTTGAACGAAGCCCGTTTGAACTTTCAGGTGGTCAGATGAGAAGGGTTGCGATTGCTGGTATTTTGGCGATGGAGCCTAGCATTTTGGTCTTAGATGAGCCAACAGCTGGTTTGGATCCAATTGGTCGAAAAGAGTTAATGGCCTTGTTTAAAAAACTTCATCAGGATGGAATCACGATTGTTTTAGTGACTCATCTGATGGATGACGTGGCCGAATTTGCTGACCAAGTTTATGTGATGGAAAAAGGAAAGTTGGTCAAGAGTGGGAAGCCAAGTCTTATATTTCAAAATGTCGAATTCATGGAAAAAATCCAATTAGGTGTTCCAAAAATCACAAGATTTGCTCAAAGGCTAGCTGAACGAGGGGTTTCTTTTAAACAATTGCCGATAACGATAGAGGAGTTTAAGGAGTTCATCAATGGATAACATGATTTTAGGTCGTTACATACCAGGAAATTCGATTGTTCATCGTTTGGATCCTCGTAGTAAATTAGTGGCAATGATTTTATTGATTATGATCGTTTTTTGGGCCAATAATCCAATAACTAATGTGATCCTTTTCGTTGTAACAGGTATATTTGTAGCCTTATCTGAGGTTCCCTTATCCTTTTTCATAAAAGGTTTGCGGTCTATGTTTTTTCTGATTGCTTTTACAACCCTTTTTCAACTTTTCTTTATCTCTGGTGGAGATGTCTTGTTCGAGATGGGGTTTATTAAAATCACGAGTCAGGGCATTGAGCAGGCAGGGATCATTTTTTGCCGTTTTGTGTTGATTATTTTTTTCTCAACCTTGCTTACTTTGACTACAATGCCACTAAGCCTGGCAACGGCAGTTGAGTCCTTGCTTGGCCCTTTAAAAAGATTTAAAGTGCCTGTTCATGAAATTGGACTGATGTTGTCAATGAGCTTGCGTTTTGTACCAACCTTGATGGATGATACAATTCGAATTATGAACGCTCAAAAGGCGCGTGGTGTAGATTTTGGAGAGGGGAATATCATCCAGAAGGTTAAGGCTATGATTCCTATTTTAATTCCATTATTCGCTACAAGTTTGAAAAGAGCGGATTCTCTTGCTACAGCTATGGAAGCTAGAGGATATCAAGGTGGGAATGGACGTAGTCAGTATCGACAATTGAATTGGATGCATAAATATAGTGTGGCCATACTACTTGTATGTGTGTTAGGTGGAATCTTGTTTTTATTAAAATCCTAAAGTGAAGTATAGAATAATATAAGGTAAAGGCATGAATCGTTTTAAAAAATCAAAATATATCATTGTTCTATTTGTCGTTATACTAATGGTTTCTGTCTTTTTAGTAACGACACAATCCAGTGCAGTTGTGACAAAGGTTGGAGATGGCATTTCGCTGATAGATAGAATTGTACAGAAACCATTTCAATGGTTAGAATCTACAAAGTCAGATTTAGGAAATTTGACGAGAGCTTATAATGAGAATGAGACTCTTAAAAAAGAACTCTATCAAATGGAAAAAGAAACAAATGAAGCAGACAGATTAAAAGAAGAAAATGAACAACTGCGTCAATTATTAGATATGAAGTCAAAATTGAACGCGAGCAAGCTAATTACTGCAGATGTCATTATGAGAACTCCAGCAACTTGGAGACAGGAATTGACAGTTAATGCCGGATCAAAACAAGGTGTAACAACTAGTATGCTCGTTGTTTCTGGTGGAGGGCTTGTTGGAAGCGTTGAAAAAGTAGAAGACAACTCATCCGTAGTCAATTTATTAACAAACGCTGAAAACACAGAGAAGATTTCTGTTAAAATCCAGCACGGATCTAGTAGTATTTATGGTATTATCATTGGTTATGACAAGGAAAAAGAACTACTAAAAATCAGTCAATTAAACAGCAGTGGCGACATTAGTCAAGGTGACAAAGTGGTAACTGGCGGCTTAGGAAACTTTAATGCTACAGATATCCCTGTAGGGGAAGTCGTATCAGTGACACATAGTACGGACTATCTAACAAGAGAAGTCATGGTTAAATTGCATGCTGATCCAATGAACCTTAAAGTTGTAGAGTTAGTGGGGAATCCATCATGAGACTTTTTAAGCAGATAGGAATGTTTGTACTATTGCCCTTGATTGTCTTGATTGATAGCCATTTAGGGCAGTTTGTAAATAGTTTTTTTCCACATATACAAATTGTTAGCCACTTTATTTTTATCTTCTTATTATTTGAAACGATAGAAGTATCTGAGTATCTGTTTTTAGCTTATTGCCTAGTTGTAGGACTTGTATACGATATTTATTTCTTCCATTTGATTGGAATAGCTAGTCTACTATTTGTAATTATTGGAGCAATAGTGTATAAAAGCAACTCAGTTATTTTGTCAAATAGATGGACTCGAGTACTTGCCGTTTTAATGATGACTTTTACATTTGAATTTGCTAGCTTTATCCTAGCACACTTGGTAGGATTAACTGCAGAAAATTTATCTGTGTTTATGGTTTATAGTCTTGTTCCTACTATGATATTGAATTTTATATGGATGTTAGTTTTCCAATATATTTTTGAAAAAATATATCTATAAGAAAGAAACAAAACTGTAATAAAGGCGTAATATTTATTAGGCCTTTTTTTGATATACTAGTATTGTCTTTTTAAAGAAGGAGTATTTACACTATGAAGAAAAAAATTCTAGCATCACTATTATTAAGTACAGTATTAGTTTCACAAGGAGCTGTGCTTTCAAGTGTTAAAGCTAACACAACAGATGAAAAAATTGCAGCTCAAGATAGCAAAATTAGTGAGTTGACAACACAACAAAAGGAAGCTCAAAAACAAGTAGACGAAATTCAAACTAAAGTTTCAGCTATTCAATCAGAGCAAGAAAAATTACAATCTGAAAACGAAAAGCTTCAAGAAGAGTCTAAAAAACTTGAAGGAGAAATTGCAGAGCTTTCAAAAAATATCGTAGCTCGTAATGAATCGCTTGAAAACCAAGCTCGTAGTGCACAAACTAACGGAACTGCTACAAGCTACATTAATACAATTATTAACTCTAACTCAATCACAGAAGCTATTTCTCGTGTAGCAGCTATGAGTGAAATTGTCTCAGCAAACAATAAAATGTTGCAACAACAAAAAGAAGATAAAAAGGCTATCTCTGAAAAACAAGTTGCTAACAATGAAGCAATCAACACAGTTATTGCCAACCAACAAACACTTGCTGATGACGCTCAAGCTTTGACAACAAAACAAGCTGAATTGAAAGCAGCCGAGTTGAATCTTGCAGCAGAAAAAGCTACCGCAGAAGGTGAAAAAGCTACTTTGTTAGAGCAAAAAGCAGCAGCTGAAGCAGAAGCTAAGGCTGCAGCTGAAGCAGAAGCAGCATACAAAGCGAAACAAACAAGTCAACAACAAACAGTTGCTGCTTCAGCAAATACAACCTTTGCAGCACAAGTACAAGCAACTTCAAGCTCATCATCAGACGATGATTCAAGCTACACACCTGCAGTAACTACTGTAAGTCAGCGCCCAACCTATAGTTCAAATGCATCAAGTTATCCTGTAGGTCAATGTACATGGGGTGCAAAAACTTTAGCACCATGGGCTGGCGATTACTGGGGGAATGGTGGCCAATGGGCTGCAAGTGCAGCGGCTGCAGGTTTCCGTACAGGTTCTACACCACAAGTTGGTGCAATTGCTTCATGGGATGATGGAGGATATGGTCACGTAGCAGTTGTTACGGCTGTTGAATCATCAACTCGTATTCAAGTTTCTGAATGTAACTATGATGGTAGTGGAACTCAACCAATTGGAAATTATCGTGGATGGTTTAATCCGACAGCATCAAGAGGTACTGTAAGATACATTTATCCAAACTAATATACTGATTATTACTAAATTTAGGGTGAGGTTTTATAAATCTCACCCTTTGTATAGTGCTGAAAAATAAATTTCATTATATAATTACTTGAACTTATTTTATATTCTTTTCTTATAATTATTTAGTTAAAGTTAGATGAAATTTAGAGATTTAGTACGAGTGTAGCACGTTAATAAAAAGGTTTCTAAAGGGAGTCGGTGTTGGAGTTATGTTTACGTATAAAATAAATGTTGATGTGAAAGAGTGGGATTTGTTTTTAGAAAATCATCCTCAAGGAAATTTATTGCAGAGTAGTGATTGGTCCAAGATAAAGGATACTTGGGGAAATGAGAGAGTTGGCTTTTATAAAGAGGATCAACTAGTTGGAGTAGCGAATATCTTAATTCAGCCACTACCATTAGGACTTTCTATGTTCTATATTCCACGAGGTCCAGTAATTGACTATGAAGATAAAGAACTTCTGAAATTTGTACTTTTGACGTTGAAAAAACTTGCTAAAAAAAGCCATGCAATAATGGTTAAATTTGATCCAAGTTTATTTATCAGTAGAGGTCTTATTGGGCAAGAAACTATTCAAAACTCTAAAACTTTTGAAATTATTGAAGAACTGAAAAAAAATAAAGTTTATTGGACAGGCTTAACAAAGGATATGGCAGAAAATATACAACCACGTTTTCAAGCCAATATTCATAAAGAAAACTTCTCACTAGATCAATTATCCAAGTCTACTAAGCAGGCTATCCGAACTGCAAGAAATAAAGGATTGGAAGTAAAATTCGGTGGACTCGACTTATTAGATGAATTTTCATTTTTAATGAAGAAAACAGAGTCTCGTAAGAACATTAGTTTACGAGGCAAAGATTATTATCAAAAGTTACTGAACACTTATCCTGATCACTCCTTTATCACACTGAGCTATTTAGATTTACCTAATAGATTGAAAGAAGTTGAGAATCAACTCGAAAAGAATCTAAAAACAGCGCAGAAGTTTACAGATAAAACGAAAGAAGGCAAAGTAAAAGAGAATCAGCAAGAGAGAAAACGGTTAGAGGAAGAGGTTTCTTTTCTTAAGAGCCATATTGATAGAGGGGACAATATCGTCCCATTATCTGGAACTTTGACCATCGAATTTGGAAAAACCTCAGAAAACTTATATGCTGGAATGAATGAAGAGTTTAGACACTATCAACCTGCTATTCCTACATGGTTTGAGACAGCTCAACATTCATTTGAACGTGGGGCAGAGACTCATAATATGGGTGGAATTGAAAACAACTTAGAAGGCGGGTTATTTAATTTTAAATCTAAATTTAATCCCACAATTGAGGAGTTTGCTGGTGAGTTTAACTATCCAACTAGCTCATTGTATTTCTTGTTTAATATAGCCTATAAAATCCGCAAGAAACTTCGAAGTAGATAGGATGAACTAATTATTTTGCTACTACATTAAATTTTTAAAAATTAGCTATTAGAACATCTCAGCAGTATATGTTGAGATGTTTTAAATTTAGAGTGCTTACGAGTAATTTAATAAGGAGAAAATAACAAAATCACTTGAAATAAAGCTCCAATTATGATAAAATGAAACTTGTCGTGTGAACGATAATACTCATTCTTGATGAATTGTGGATCGGTTGCCTTTGGGTTGTTTTGCAAGTTGAAATCAAGAAGAGGAAAAAACAAAAAAGGAGAAATACTCATGGCAGTAATTTCAATGAAACAACTTCTTGAGGCTGGTGTACACTTTGGTCACCAAACTCGTCGCTGGAACCCTAAGATGGCTAAGTACATCTTCACTGAGCGTAACGGAATCCACGTTATCGACTTGCAACAAACTGTAAAATATGCTGACCAAGCATACGACTTTATGCGTGATGCAGCAGCTAACGATGCAGTTGTATTGTTTGTTGGTACTAAGAAACAAGCTGCTGACGCTGTTAAAGAAGAAGCAGAACGTTCAGGTCAATACTACATCAACCACCGTTGGTTGGGTGGTACCCTTACTAACTGGGGAACAATCCAAAAACGTATCGCTCGTTTGAAAGAAATCAAACGCATGGAAGAAGAAGGAATCTTCGACGTTCTTCCTAAGAAAGAAGTTGCACTTCTTAACAAACAACGCGCTCGTCTTGAAAAATTCTTGGGTGGTATCGAAGACATGCCTCGCATTCCAGATGTAATGTACGTAGTTGACCCACATAAAGAGCAAATCGCTGTTAAAGAAGCTAAAAAATTGGGTATCCCAGTTGTAGCGATGGTTGACACAAACACTGATCCAGATGATATCGATGTAATCATCCCAGCTAACGATGACGCTATCCGCGCAGTTAAGTTGATCACAGCTAAATTGGCAGACGCTATCATCGAAGGTCGCCAAGGTGAAGATGCTGTAGCAGCAGTTGAAGCAGAATTTGCAGCTTCAGAAGCTCAAGCAGACTCAATCGAAGAAATCGTTGAAGTTGTAGAAGGCGACAACGCTTAATTCAAATAAGTAATCATTACCTAGGAGGGCGGGGCTTAGCCCGGCTCTCCTATTTTTAAAAAATATAGGAGAATCAAAATGGCAGAAATTACAGCTAAACTTGTTAAAGAGTTGCGTGAAAAATCTGGTGCTGGTGTCATGGACGCTAAGAAAGCATTGGTCGAAGTTGAAGGTGATATCGAAAAAGCGATTGAATTGCTTCGCGAAAAAGGTATGGCTAAGGCAGCTAAAAAAGCTGACCGTGTTGCTGCTGAAGGTTTGACTGGTGTATTTGTTAACGGTAACGTCGCAGCAGTAGTTGAAGTAAATGCTGAAACTGACTTCGTTGCGAAAAACGCTCAATTCGTTGAATTGGTAAATGCAACTGCAAAAGTAATCGCTGAAGGAAAACCAGCTAACAACGAAGAAGCACTTGCATTGACAATGCCTTCAGGTGAAACACTTGAAGCTGCATATGTATCTGCAACAGCAACTATCGGAGAAAAAATTTCATTCCGTCGTTTTGCTTTACTTGAAAAAACAGATGCACAACACTTCGGTGCTTACCAACACAACGGTGGACGTATCGGTGTTATCTCTGTAATCGAAGGTGGAGACGAAGCGCTTGCTAAACAAATCTCAATGCATATTGCTGCGATGAAACCAACAGTTCTTTCATACAAAGAATTGGATGAGCAATTTGTTAAAGATGAGTTGGCTCAATTGAACCACGTAATCGACCAAGATAACGAAAGCCGTGCAATGGTTAACAAACCAGCTCTTCCACACTTGAAGTATGGATCAAAAGCACAATTGACTGATGAAGTTATCGCTCAAGCTGAAGCTGACATTAAAGCAGAGTTGGCTGCAGAAGGTAAACCAGAAAAAATCTGGGACAAAATCATTCCAGGTAAAATGGATCGCTTCTTGCTTGACAACACTAAAGTTGACCAAGCATACACACTTCTTGCACAAGTCTACATCATGGATGACAGCAAGACAGTTGAAGCATACCTTGAATCAGTTAACGCTTCAGTAGTTGAGTTCGCTCGCTTTGAAGTTGGTGAAGGTATCGAGAAAGCTACGAATGACTTTGAAGCTGAAGTTGCAGCTACAATGGCAGCAGCCTTGAATAACTAATCATACAAAAGGAAGCAATTTGCTTCCTTTTTCTTTTATAAAAATTTAAAAGCCCTTTAACAAGGGCTTTGTGTATTTAGGAGACTACACTTCAAATTCATAGAGCGCTGTAGATAGATAACGTTCTCCGTTATCTGGTGCGAGTGCAAGTACTTTTTTACCTGCTCCAAGTTTTTTAGCAACTTCGATTGCTGCATAGATAGCTGCGGCAGAAGAAATACCTACTAAGAAGCCTTCTTTTCCGCCGATCTCACGGCCAAGTGCAAGGGCATTGTCTGATGTTACACGAACAATCCCATCGTAAGCTTCCGTATCAAGTGTTTCTGGAACAAATCCAGCTGAGATACCTTGAATTTTGTGTGGTCCAGGTTTTTCACCTGACAAGATTGCTGATTCGTCTGCCTCAACTGCAAAAACTTGAATGTCTGAATTAGCCGATTTAAGAGCGTGAGAGACACCAGAAATAGTTCCTCCAGTACCAACACCTGCAACAAAGGCATCTAAACCATCAGCTCCGAAATCAGCTAGAATTTCAGCTCCTGTTGTTCTTTCGTGAACTTCTGGGTTAGCTTGGTTATTAAACTGTAATGGTAGGAAACCATCGCGTTCAGCAGCAATTTCTTGCGCTTTTGCAATCGCACCTTTCATACCTTCGCTACCAGGAGTAAGGACTAGTTCAGCACCATAAGCTTGGATGATCTTACGGCGTTCAACACTCATTGTTTCAGGCATAACGATGACAACTTTATAACCTTTAGTAGCGCCAACCCATGAAAGACCGATACCAGTGTTCCCACTTGTTGCTTCTACAATTGTAGAGCCTGGTTTCAATTTACCCTCTTGTTCTGCTTTTTCAATCATGCTGAGAGCAATGCGGTCTTTAACGGATGAACCTGGGTTAAAAGCTTCTAGTTTTACGTAGACGTCTGCTGCACCTTCTGGTACAATGTTATTCAATTTAACAATCGGTGTTTTTCCGATAAGTTCTGTGATATTGTTATAAATAGCCATGTTAGCACCTCTTTATATAAGATGCTTCTAGTATAACGCTATCTTAAACTTTTGTAAAATATAGAAATCCTATCGAAGCGATAGGATTTTTTTATAACAATCAGAAAAATAGTCAGTGTAAATCTAAAAATTGAGGGAAGGTATTTAAGAGTGCTCTACACAAGGTTTACAGGGACTTCAACTTCTCGTAAACCTCGATCTGTTAGGATAACTTTCCCATTAAAAAAAACTATGAGGGCAGCTTTGGTATCCTCTTTATCTTCTTTATCGACAAAGATAATTGTGTCAACTTGATCTGTAAAGTTGGTTTCGAGTTCCATAAGATTATGTTCTTTAAGAAAATTCCCATACTCTTGATATTGAGCATAGCTCATTTGAATTTGAATCCCGGCTTGTTCTTTAATTTCAACAATTCCAATTTCTTTGACAGCTAAGGCAACACTACCTGCATAAGCGCGAATAAGACCTCCTGCTCCCAGTTTGATACCACCAAAATATCTGGTAACAACTACACAAACATTGGTCAAATTGTGATTTTCTAGAACTCCTAGCATAGGTACACCAGCAGTTCCACTTGGCTCCCCATCATCACTGGTTCGCTTGATTTCACTGCGCTCACCGATAATAAAAGCAGAGCAGTTGTGGGTAGCCTTATAGTGTTCTTTTTTGATAGCAGTGATAAAGGCACGAGCTTCTTCTTCACTATAGACACGTTTTGCATGACAAATAAATCGTGATTTTTTGATTTCTTCTTGGACTTGTCCGTCCTCTTTTATCGTTCTAAATTCCATATTTTTATTGTACTAAAAAATAGTCTAAAGTTCTAGATTTTACGAATAAAGAAGTATGAAAATAAATCCAAACTATCTAGGCCGACTTTTTACAGAACAAGAATTAAGCCCTGAAGAACGACAACTGGCGGAGAAGCTGCCAAGCATGAGAAAAGAGAAGGGGAAACTCTTCTGCCAACGATGTGATAGTATGATTCAAGATGAATGGTCTCTACCTATTAATGCTCATTACTGCCGAGAATGTTTGTTGATGAAGCGAGTTAGGAGTGATCAGGCCTTATATTATTTCCCTCAAGAAGATTTTCCTAAACAAGATGTTCTTAAATGGAAGGGACAATTGACTCCATTTCAAGAGAAAGTATCAGAAGGATTACTTCAGGCAGTAGAGAACCAGCAACCGACTTTAGTTCATGCAGTGACTGGCGCTGGGAAGACAGAGATGATTTATAAAGTTGTTGCGAAAGTTATTAATGATGGTGGCGCAGTTTGTCTAGCAAGTCCACGGATAGATGTTTGTTTGGAATTGTATAAGCGATTGCAGAATGACTTTGCTTGTGAAATAGCTTTACTGCATGGTGAGTCTGAACCATACTTTCGGACACCACTAGTTGTTGCAACAACTCATCAATTATTAAAGTTTTATCACGCTTTTGATTTACTAATAGTAGATGAAGTAGATGCATTCCCCTATGTTGACAACAAGATGCTTTACAAAGCTGTAAAGAATTGTGTAAAGGAAAATGGACTCAGAATTTTTCTCACTGCAACTTCTACAGATGAGTTGGATAAGAAGGTTCGCTTAGGGAAACTAAAACGACTAAGCCTGCCAAGGCGGTTCCATGGAAATCCTTTAATTATTCCAAAACCCGTTTGGCTATCTGGTCTGGATAAATGTTTGGATAAGTTTCACCTACCACCAAAGCTAAAAAGATATGTTGAAAACCAGAGAAGAACTGGCTACCCCTTACTAATATTTGCATCAGAAATTACAAAGGGAGAGAAGTTGAAGGAAATCTTACAAGAGACATTTCCAAATGAGAAAATTGGTTTCGTATCCTCAGTTACTGAAGATAGATTAGAGCAAGTTCAAGCTTTTAGGGATAGGGAATTGACCATATTGATAAGCACAACAATATTGGAGCGCGGAGTTACCTTCCCTTGTGTTGATGTCTGTGTCGTAGAAGCAAACCATCGTCTTTTTACAAAATCAAGCCTCATTCAAATTGGAGGACGTGTAGGTCGTAGCATGGATAGACCTACAGGAGATCTAATTTTCTTTCATAATGGATTAAATCGTTCGATTAAGAATGCTATAAAGGAAATTAAACTGATGAACAAGGAGGCAGGACTATGATTTGTTTACTATGTGCCCAACATTTGAAGAAAAATCTAACCTTTGGAGAGCTTCTTTTTTTGAAAAAGGAGGAGGGCTCACTTTGTTTAGCATGCTACTCAAGTTTTGAAATGATTGGGGAAGAACATTGCCCAAATTGTCATAAAAAAGGAGTATCAAGTTCGTGTCAAGATTGTCAACTTTGGTGTAAAGAAGGGATTGAAGTAAGTCATGAAGCGATTTTTAGTTATAATCAAGCCATGAAAGACTTCTTTAATCGTTATAAATTTGATGGCGATTATATTCTCCGAAAAGTTTTTGCAATGATTTTAAAAGAGAATTTAAAAAAATACAAGGATTATCATTTTATTTTAATACCGTTAAGCCCTGAGAGGTATGCAAAAAGAGGTTTTAATCAGGTTGCAGGCCTAATAGAAGCGGCAGGGCTTTCCCATCTGGATGTATTAGGGAAAAGAGAAGAAAAAGCAAGTTCTTCTAAAAATCGTTCAGAGCGTTTGGCCACGGAACTTCCGTTTTTTATTAAAGAAGACAGTAGGATTCCCAAAAAGATTCTATTGATTGATGATATTTATACAACAGGAGCGACTGTTAACCGTGTCAAGAGTATGCTAGAAAATGCAGGAGCAGAAGAGGTTAAAACATTTTCCCTCGTAAGATGAGGAAAAAGATTGCAAAAAGATTATGAAAGCGTTATAATAAATGTAGAAAAACAAATATGTTTAGAAAGAAGGTACTTATATGATTAAATATAGTATCCGTGGTGAAAACCTAGAAGTAACTGAAGCAATTCGTGATTATGTAGTTTCTAAACTCGAAAAGATCGAAAAATACTTCCAAGCAGATCAAGAACTAGATGCACGTGTAAATTTGAAAGTGTATCGTGAAAAGACTGCTAAGGTAGAAGTAACAATTCCGCTTGGGTCTATAACTCTTCGTGCAGAAGACGTTTCTCAAGATATGTATGGATCTATTGATTTGGTGACAGATAAGATTGAACGTCAAATCCGTAAAAATAAAACTAAAATTGAACGTAAGAACAGAAATAAAGTTTCTACTAGCCAACTATTTACAGATGCCTTGGTAGAAGAGACAGATGTTGCTCAACCTAAAGTTGTTCGTTCAAAACAAATTGATTTAAAACCAATGGACCTTGAAGAAGCACTTCTTCAGATGGACTTATTGGGGCATGATTTCTTCATTTATATCGATGTTGAAGATGAAACAACAAATGTCATTTATCGACGCGAAGATGGAGATATTGGTCTTCTTGAAGTAAAAGAATCATAATATGTAATATGCTTAGACTAAAAAGGTGGTTTACACTAGTGTAAACCACCTTTTGTGTTCCTACATGCTACATTTGAGCACAAGTGCTATTCCTTCTTTAAAGGTCGCTTTTTTAGTGCAAATATGGTATAATATTGCGCAAGAGGTTTGTAATGAAAAAAAATGAAATGAATCCCTTTTTTATATACTTATTTGTTGGGATTGCCTTTATAATCATGACTGTATTGGTTATTTTTCTTCAAAATAACCTAGTCACAATAGCATGCTTATTTTTCTTGATGGTGGCATTTCTTTTGCTATTTTATTTTCAGAAGAAATCTTATCAAAAAACAGAAATTGAACAAATCCAATACGTAAACCATCAGGCGGAAGATAGTTTAAGTTCACTCTTAGAACAGATGCCAGTTGGAGTTGTCAAACTAAACATGGAAAGTAGTGAGATTGAGTGGTTCAATCCCTACGCAGAGTTAATGCTGACAACGGAAGATGGAGAAATTGACCTTCCTCAAGTTCAAGAAATTATAAAAACATCCATATCGTCTCCTGGAATTTATGCAAATGTGGGAGAAAAACGTTATGCGGTACATCTAGATAGAAATTCTGGTGTGCTCTACTTTTTTGATGTTTCTGGAGAGTACGAAGCCACAGTAGAATTGGTTACAAGTCGCCCTGTTATTGGTATTATTTCGGTAGATAATTATGATGATTTAGAGGACGAAACATCTGAATCTGACATCAGTCACATTAATAGTTTTGTTGCGAATTTTGTCGCAGAGTTTACCGGAAAACATCAGATGTTTTCTCGTAGAGTGACCATGGATCGTTTCTACTTATTTACCGACTATACGGTATTAGAGCAATTGATGCAGGATAAATTTTCTGTAATTGATACCTTCCGTGAAGAAGCTAAGCAGCGAGATTTAGCCTTAACCATGAGTATGGGCTTGTCATACGGTGATGGTGATCATGAAGGTATTGGTAAAGTTGCTTTATCAAATCTCAACCTTGCAGAAGTTCGAGGGGGAGATCAGGTCGTTGTAAAAGAAAATGATGAGACGAAAAATCCAATTTATTTTGGTGGTGGTTCTGCAGCTTCTATTAAGCGAACAAGAACACGTACAAGAGCAATGATGACGGCAATCTCTGAAAAGTTGAGAAGTGTTGACCATGTCTTCGTGGTTGGTCATAAAAACTTAGACATGGATGCTTTAGGCTCCGCTGTTGGTATGCAATTGTTCTCGAGTAACGTCTTGGATGAAAGTTATGTGGTCTATGATGCAGAACAAATGTCTCCGGACATTCATCGTGCCATTCAATTTTTAGAGAATGAGGGAGTAACAAAACTCATCCCTCTAACTCAAGCTATGGGAATGGTCACTAATCGTTCCTTGCTAGTGATGGTCGACCACTCTAAGACAGCTTTAACCTTGTCAAAAGAGTTTTATGATTTGTTTACACAAACCATCATTATTGACCACCATAGACGAGATCAGGATTTCCCGGAAAATGCTGTTATCACCTATATCGAGAGTGGAGCAAGTAGTGCGAGCGAGCTTGTAACAGAGTTAATTCAATTCCAAAACTCTAAGAAAGCACGCTTAAGTCGTATCCAAGCTAGTGTTCTTATGGGCGGTATGATGCTGGATACTAAGAATTTCACCTCTCGTGTAACTAGCCGAACCTTTGACGTGGCGAGTTATCTAAGAACACGTGGTAGTGATAGTATTGTAATTCAAGAACTTGCGGCGACTGACTTTGAAGAGTATCGATTGGTTAATGAACTCATCTTGCAAGGACAGGCGGTACAACCTTCTATTCTTGTCGCTCAGGCCAAGGATACTAAGGAATATGATACTGTAGTGATTAGTAAAGCAGCTGATACTATGTTAGCTATGTCAGGTATTGAAGCTAGCTTTGTCATTGCTAAAAACAGCCAAGGTGATATTTCCATTTCTGCACGAAGTCGAAGTAAGATCAATGTGCAACGGATTATGGAAGAGTTGGGAGGTGGAGGCCACTTCAACCTGGCAGCTGCCCGACTGACAGATATGACTCTGCAAGAAGCAGGTGATAAACTAAAAACCGTTATTTCTAATGAAATTAGAGAAAAGGAGACAGAAGAATGAAAGTAATCTTTTTAGCAGATGTAAAAGGCAAAGGAAAAAAAGGCGAAATCAAGGAAGTACCAACAGGTTATGCGCAAAATTTTTTGATTAAGAAAAACCTTGCTAAAGAAGCGACTTCACAAGCAATTGGTGAGCTGCGTGGGAAGCAAAAATCTGAAGAAAAAGCACATGCTCAACTTCTTGCAGAAGCACAAGAAATTAAGGCGAAACTTGAAGCAGAAGAAACAATTGTTGAGTTTGTTGAAAAAGTTGGTCCAGATGGGAGAACTTTTGGTTCAATTACTAGCAAGAAAATTGCGGAAGAGCTCCAAAAACAATTTGGAATTAAAATTGATAAACGTCATATTCAAGTTCAATCTCCAATTCGAGCAGTTGGCTTGATTGATGTTCCGGTAAAAATTTATCAGGATGTAACTAGCGTCATCAATCTTCGTGTAAAAGAAGGATAAGCTAGATTTGAGTAATGATTTTGTAAAAGGAAGGAAAATCTGATGGCAGAAGTAGAGGAACTACGAGTTCAGCCCCAGGATATTTTGGCAGAACAATCTGTATTGGGAGCTATATTTATCGATGAGAGTAAACTCGTATTTGTTCGAGAATATATTGACTCTCGAGACTTCTTTAAGTATGCTCACCGTTTGATTTTTCAAGCCATGGTTGACTTGTCAGATCGTGGCGAAGCCATTGATGCAACGACTGTTCGTACGATATTAGATGATCAAGGTGATTTGCAAAATATTGGTGGCTTGTCCTACCTTGTTGAGATTATCAACTCTGTACCAACCTCTGCAAATGCTGAATACTATGCAAAAATTGTAGCAGAGAAAGCCACGCTTCGTCGTTTGATTGCTAAGTTGACAGAGTCTGTAAACCAAGCTTACGAAGCCTCAAGTCCAGCAGATGAAATCATTGCGCGAGCAGAAAAAGGTTTGATCGATGTCAGTGAGAATGCAAATCGTAGTGGTTTTAGAAACATTCGTGACATTTTAAATCTTAATTTTGGGAATCTGGAAGTTCGATCACAACAAACGTCGGATATTACGGGGATTGCTACTGGTTATCAAGATTTGGATCATATGACAACTGGTTTGCACGAGGAGGAGTTAATCATTCTTGCTGCTCGTCCTGCGGTTGGTAAGACTGCTTTTGCCTTGAATATTGCTCAAAATATCGGAACCAAGCTAGACAAGACCGTTGCAATTTTCTCGCTTGAGATGGGTGCTGAGAGTCTGGTTGACCGTATGTTGGCTGCCGAAGGACTAGTAGAGTCTCACTCTATCCGTACAGGGCAATTGACTGAGGAAGAGTGGCGCAAATATACGATTGCTCAAGGCAATCTTGCAAAAGCAAGTATCTATATTGACGATACCCCTGGAATTCGAATTACGGAGATTCGTTCACGCGCCAGAAAATTGTCTCAGGAAACAGGCAATCTTGGATTGATCTTGATTGACTACCTGCAGTTAATTACAGGGACTGGTCGTGAGAACCGTCAACAAGAGGTTTCAGAGATTTCACGTCAGTTGAAAATTCTAGCCAAGGAATTGAAGGTGCCTGTAATTGCGCTAAGTCAGCTGTCACGTAGTGTTGAACAACGTCAAGATAAAAGGCCTGTACTATCAGATATTCGTGAGTCGGGCTCTATCGAGCAGGATGCAGATATCGTAGCCTTTCTCTATCGAGATGACTATTATGAACGTGGTGGCGAAGAAGAGGAAGGTCTTCCAAATAACAAGGTAGAAGTTATTATTGAGAAGAACCGTAGCGGTGCGCGTGGAACGGTAGAATTGATTTTCCAAAAAGAGTATAACAAGTTTTCAAGTATTTCGAAGAGAGAGGAACAAAGATGACAGATGCATTTACAGATGTAGCCAAGATGAAAAAAATCAAAGAAGAAATCAAGGCGCATGAAGGACAAGTCGTGGAAATGACCCTGGAAAATGGTCGTAAACGCCAAAAGAATCGTTTGGGAAGACTTATTGAGGTTTATCCATCACTCTTTATCGTTGAATTTGGAGATGTAGAAGGAGACAAACAAGCCAACGTCTACGTTGAATCCTTCACGTATTCTGATATTTTAACGGAAAAGAATTTGATTCACTATTTGGATTAAGATTGAAAGTGGGAGTTTTCTCACTTTTTTCTTTTTCTTTCGAATGATATAAATGAGGTCAACCTCAAAAATTTATCTATTCGAAGGAGAATGAATGACATATAGTAAAAAGGGAGCTTTTCTTAAGAGAACGACAGTGGGGACAGCTTCCCTACTGTTAGCAGGTGCTTTTTTGTTTGGTGGAGGAGCTGTTCATGCCAATCAGGCAAACAATGGCTCACTGGCACGTGGAGATGATTATCCTTATTATTATAAAAATGGAAGTCAAGAAATCGATAAATGGCGTCTATACTCCAGACAGTGTACATCTTTCGCTGCCTTTCGTTTAAGTAGTGTTAATGGATTTGAACTACCAGCTGCTTATGGGCATGCGAAGGAATGGGGATACCGTGCTCAAAAAGAAGGATATCGTGTAGATCAGAGACCAGCGATTGGAGCTATTGCTTGGAGTACGAGGGGAACACATGGCCACGTAGCTTGGGTTTCTAACGTGATTGGAGATATGGTTGAAATCGAGGAGTACAATTACGATTATACAGAAACGTATCATCGTAGGACAGTAAAAGCAAGTTCTATGACTGGATTCATTCATTTTAAAGATGTAGGGAATGCTAGTGTAGGAAATTATCAATCTGTACTAGCCTCTAGTGGAACACATTATTTTACAGAAAAAGCAGCTATTATGAATCAGCCATCATTGACATCTACTATCATCGACTACTACGAACCTGGAATGAGTGTTCATTATGATCAAACTCTTGAAAAGGATGGTTATAGATGGATTAGTTATATGTCACGAAGTGGGAATAGACGTTATATCCCGTTAATTAAAACGGAAACCTCTAAGAATGGATGGGAAAAACAGGGGACAATCTGGTACTACTATGAAAATGACAAAGTGGCTCTTGGTTGGAAAAAAATAGACGGAAGTTGGTACTATTTCCAAACAAGTGGTGCCATGAGAACAGGATGGCTAAAAGACGGATCTAAGTGGTACTACTTGAAATCATCTGGAGAAATGCAGACGGGATGGTTAAAGGATAAGGGCATTTGGTATTACCTCGAAAGCTCAGGTGCTATGAAGTCTAGTCAGTGGTTCCAGGTTTCAGGGAAATATTATTACGTAAACGTATCTGGAGAATTGGCAGTAGATACGACAATAGATGGTTTCCAAGTCGACAGTAACGGTGCGCGAGTAGAAAAATCAACTCAATAAGCCTTCTCCTATAATCTAACTCTTAGCAATGGTATTTTTCCCTGCTTTCCTTTATAATGGGTGTATGGACAAGAAAAAATTATTACTAATTGACGGTTCTTCAGTTGCTTTCAGAGCATTCTTTGCGCTTTACCAGCAACTGGATCGTTTTAAAAATGACAATGGACTTCATACCAATGCAATCTACGGTTTTCACCTGATGCTAAATCATCTGTTGGAGCGTATTCAACCGAGTCATATCTTGGTTGCTTTTGATGCGGGGAAGACGACTTTCCGTACAGAGATGTATGCAGATTATAAGGGTGGTCGTGCCAAGACTCCGGATGAGTTTCGGGAGCAATTTCCTTTTATCCGTGAGTTGCTAGACCATCTGGGGATTCGCCATTATGAGTTGGCCCAGTATGAAGCAGATGATATCATTGGTACCCTGGGTCGCTTGGCTGAAAAGGAATCTTTTGATGTAACTATCGTCAGTGGAGACAAGGATTTAATTCAGTTGACGGATGAGCATACGGTGGTTGAGATTTCCAAGAAAGGTGTAGCTGAGTTTGAGGCATTTACACCGGATTATCTCATGGAAAAGATGGGCATCACACCAACTCAATTTATTGATCTTAAGGCTCTCATGGGAGATAAGTCGGATAATATCCCTGGCGTAACTAAGATTGGTGAAAAGACTGGGATCAAGCTTTTGTTAGAATACGGATCGCTGGAAGGCATTTATGAAAATATTGATAGCATGAAGGCTTCTAAGATGAAGGAAAATCTTGTCAATGACAAGGAACAAGCCTTCCTATCTAAAACACTAGCAACTATCGATACGAAAGCACCGATTGAGATTGGACTGGATGATTTGGTTTATAGCGGTCCAGATGTGGAAAACCTTGGTAAATTCTACGATGAGATGGGCTTCAAACAACTGAAACAGGCCTTGAATGCTTCTCAGATCAATCAAACTGAAGCATTGAACTTTACTATGGTTGATAAAGTGAGTGAAGATATGCTTAGCGCCGACTCTATCTTCCACTTTGAACTTTTTGGAGAAAATTACCATACAGATGATTTGGTTGGTTTTTCTTGGTCTTGTGGAGACAAGCTCTATGCTACAGATAAGCTGGAACTTCTGCAGGATCCGATTCTTAAGGATTTTCTAGAAAAAACACCTCTGAAAGTATATGACTTTAAGAAAGCTAAAGTTCTCTTAAATCGTTTTAGTTTGGACTTGCAGGCTCCTGCTTTTGACAGTCGCTTGGCCAAATACCTTCTCTCTACTGTAGAGAATAATGAAATTTCAACCATTGCTAGTCTCTATGGTCAAACTTACCTAGTCGATGATGAAACCTTCTATGGTAAGGGTGTCAAGAAGGCTATCCCTGAGAGAGAAACCTTCTTGGAGCACTTGTCTCGCAAGGTTGCTGTGCTGGTTGAGACTGAGCCTGTCTTACTTGAAAAATTAAGTGAAAACGGACAATTAGACCTTCTCTATGACATGGAGCAACCTTTGGCCTTTGTTCTTGCTAAGATGGAAATCGCTGGGATCAAGGTAAAAAAAGAAACTCTACTCGAGATGCAAGCTGAAAATGAGCTTGTCATTGAAAAGCTAACTCAAGAGATTTATGAATTGGCTGGTGAGGAGTTTAACATCAACTCGCCTAAGCAGTTGGGCGAACTACTTTTTGAAAAGCTAGGTCTCCCTATAGAATACACCAAGAAAACTAAGACAGGTTACTCAACAGCAGTGGATGTGTTAGAGCGCCTAGCTCCTATTGCCCCAATCGTCAAGAAAATTTTAGATTATCGTCAGATTGCTAAGATTCAATCGACTTATGTGATTGGTTTACAGGATTGGATTTTAGCTGATGGTAAGATTCATACTCGCTATGTGCAGGATTTGACTCAGACAGGGCGTCTATCTAGTGTCGATCCTAACTTGCAAAATATCCCGGTTCGGTTGGAACAAGGTCGCCTCATTCGTAAGGCTTTCGTGCCCGAGTGGGAAGATAGTGTCCTTCTCAGCTCTGACTATTCACAGATTGAGTTGCGAGTTTTGGCACATATCTCTAAAGATGAGCACTTAATCAAGGCCTTCCAAGAGGGAGCTGATATCCATACCTCGACAGCCATGCGGGTCTTTGGAATTGAACGTCCTGAGGATGTAACTCCAAATGACCGTCGCAATGCCAAGGCTGTCAATTTTGGAGTTGTTTACGGAATTTCAGACTTTGGGTTATCAAATAATCTAGGTATCAGCCGTAAAGAGGCTAAAGCCTATATTGATACCTATTTTGAACGCTTCCCAGGTATCAAAAATTACATGGATGAAGTGGTTCGTGAGGCGCGTGATAAGGGCTATGTAGAGACCCTCTTCAAACGTCGTCGTGAGTTGCCAGATATCAATTCGCGTAACTTTAACATTCGTGGTTTTGCAGAGCGTACAGCTATCAACTCACCTATTCAAGGATCGGGTGCAGATATTCTCAAAATCGCCATGATTCAGCTAGATAAGGCCTTGGTTGCAGGTGGTTATCAAACTAAGATGCTGTTACAAGTGCACGATGAAATTGTTCTTGAAGTGCCTAAGTCAGAATTGGCATCCATTAAAAAACTTGTCAAACAAACCATGGAAGAAGCGATTCAACTCAGTGTACCCTTGATTGCTGATGAAAATGAAGGCGTGACTTGGTATGAGGCCAAATAAAAAATAGACTATTAGACAAAAAGAAATCCCCTTGAACGCTACTGTTCAAAGGGATTTTTCTTTCAGGAAAAGACAAAAGCGAAACTATCTAGCTAATAGTAGAATTTATTTGCTTTGTTTCTTTTGTTCTCTTTTAGCAAGTATTGGTAGAATAACACCCAAACCAATCAGAATAATTGGTGTTAAGATATTTGTAAGTAGAGAGAATTGCCAAGCAGTTGGATTCTCAGCATAGTTAATTTTTGGAACCATACCAAGGATACAAGCAAAGGCAGTAAAGAGGAAGCACCAAGTACCGATAATAAAGCCAAGCTTAGGATTGTTCACAAACTTGTATTCGGCATTTTTGTATGTTTTCCAAGCGCGATTAAGCATCATGTAGGCAAGGAATACCCAGAGATAACGCATCGGCATCACGATAGAATTAAGGTTGGTCATCCATTTTACAAGTCCGTCAATTTCCTGGATACCAAAAATTGGAAGGATGATGATGAGACTGACGAGGACGCCCGTAAGGAGATAACCATTAATGAGTACGCCTTTTTTAGTACGTTTGCGAAGCCAACTTGGGATAAAGTTTTCATCTGCGTTATTGAGAAGGATTTGTAATGGTGCGTCAATGGAGAAGGCAAGTGCTGCGATTTGTCCGACCATGTTTGTGAGAGCATAGATCACAACAAATAGGTTTCCAACGCCCCAATAATTTCCTAACATTTGGAAGGCTTGATAAGCACCATTACGCATGAGGTCTTCAGGGATATTATTGCCATCAAATAGCATTCCCATGGCAACAGAACCGAGGATAGCAGAGAGACCGACCATGATGGCCATGACAATCATACCTTTTGGAAATTCTTTTGCAGGGTTGCGAGTTTGATTGACATATGGGGAAATTTTTTCACAACCACCAACTGCAAAGACTAGTAGTGAGATCGTTGTAAAATAAGAAAAATCAAAATTTGGAATGTAGGTACTCAGTTGATCCATGTGTGGTGTCGCAAACTGGATGTCTGGTTTGATGAAAGGTAACCCGACAGCCAAAAGCACAAAGAGTAGAGACATAATCAACATAGCACTTCCTGCCAAGCTACCGATGACTTTTAGAGTTGCTAATCCTTTTGTAGAAAGGTAAAGGAAAAGTCCAAAAATTAGTAAGCAGAGAATAACAATCCAGTGGAAGTCAATTTGTTTTAGAAATTGACCGTTGCCTTGTAAGGCCCATCCAAGCGGAATCAGGATTCCTTGAGGTTTTTGTGCGAGGTAAGGGATATGCACAACCCAGTAGGTCCAAGCGGCAAAGTAGGCGAGACGTTTGGTTGATGTTTTTTCAACCCAGTCACTAACACCGCTTCCACTTTCCTTAAAGGTAGAACCTAGTTGTCCGACAATGAGGGAATATGGGATAAAGTAGAGTGCGAGGATTAAAACCCAAGATACGACGACTGAAATTCCCTGTTGAGAATAGTTATTGACGACGTTTCCCAGCCCCCAAACCATGTTGAAGGCAATCAGAGATACCATCAGCCAATTAAGTTGGTGTTGATCTTTTTTCATAATGTCTCCTTTTCTGATAATTTCAGTTTATCATGTTTTTTTGAAAGCGCCTAACAAAATTCAAAATTTACTATAAAAAATGTAAAGGCTCGCTAAAATATAGGAGGAAGGCCTTGTTGATTTAGAAAGAGTTATCCACAACTTGTGGATAACTCTATATATTAAAAATAAATTTCTTTTATGGATTTCGTGTGAGTAGAAGAGAAGAAATGCATGAAACCTATAAGAAAAAATCTTGGAATGAACCTTGATAGATTAAGGTCTATGAGCGTTTTTCTATTGTGTGTCATAGAGACTGGGATTGGAAATATGTTTTAGAAAATCTTGAAAATATTTTCCGAAGAAAAGTTGAAGGTTATTCACAGTTTGTGGATAACTTTATATGAATAAGAAAACCCCTTTATGTACGACAAAGGGGTTAGGTTCTTAATGTTTTGGCAACCAACTGAGATTAAAGTCAAGGGTTTGAGCATTAAGCAATTCCTGATGGCTGATGCTTTGCTTTTCTTTCCCGTCCAGTCGACAGTCTTGTACAAAGTGGAAATGTTCATGATTTTGCTGAGTACGAATATCCAACCACTGCTCTTTTTCTGCAAGATAGACACGAAGGTGGTCAAAGAGTGGAATTCCAAGGTCATAGTTTGCTTTTCCTGGGCAGGTCGGGTAAAGTCCAAGAGCAGACCAGACATACCAAGCCGATAGACTGCCATTATCCTCATCGCCTGGGTAAGCATCCCAGCCAGATCGAAAGGCTTTTTGACGAAGGGTCTTGATTAAGAGACTGGTATATTGAGGATAATTACTGTAGCGGAAAAGATAAGGGATGTGGAAACTTGGCTGGTTTGAAATGGCTAGTTGACCAAATGGGGCTGTTGCCATTTCGCTCATCTCATGGATTTCATAACCATAGCCGGTCGTTTCAAAGAGAGGGAGACTTTGACAAGTTTTCAAAAGATAGTTGCTAAAGGCTTCTTTTCCCCCCATTAGTTGGCTAAGTCCAGAAATATCATGTAAGACACCGAGACTGGCTTGAACGGCTGAACACTCAGCGTAGTCACGACCCCAACTATAAGGAGAAAAGTTAGGACGGAAGTTGCCATCTACATCACGCGCCCTCATGTAGCCTGTTTCAGGGTCAAATAGATTTTGATAATTCTTAGAATACTGGGAATAAGTTTGTGCTAGTTCTTCTTGACCCAATTTTGCTGCACAGGTAGAGATGCAAAAATCACTATAAGCATAGTCCAGTGTATGACTGACACTTTCATGATAATCTGTGGATAAATAACCCAGTTCTTGGTATTGGCTTATGCCGTGTCGCCCGTTGATAGCTTTTGGATCTGCCTGAGTAGCAGTTTCAATCATGGCTTTGAGAAATTCTTCTTCAAACTCAGGTGCCATATCCTTGCTGGCACTATCTGCAAGAAGGCCATCAATCAAGGTGCCAGGCATCATTCCTCTTTCGTCAGGAGCCAGCCACTTAGGGAGATACCCGGTATCTCTATAGCTATTGAGGAAACCTTCAAGAAACTGACGATAGTGCTCTGGAATAATCAAGGCAAAGAGTGGGAATGAAGTGCGGAAGGTATCCCAAAAACCATTGTTGGTAAAGAGCAGACCAGGCTTGATAGTTCCTGAAGCAAGGTCTATATGAATATTCTCGCCTTGCTCATTTACCTCATAGAAGGTTTGTGGGAAAAGAAAGAGTCTGTATAGACAATGATCAAAAAATGTTCGGTCTACAGAGCCAGTTTCCACGACATCAAAACGGCCTAGAAGGTCTTCCCAACTTGCTTTAGCCTCTGATTTCGTTTCTTCAAAGTCTTTTCTAGGCAGATTAAAGAGGGCCTGTTCTTTAGAAATAAAAGAAGTAGCTAGTTGAACCAGAGCTTCTGCTCCAGCCAAGTCGATACACCAGTTTTGCCCCACTTGATTGATAGATAGAATATCCGTAGAGAATACGAGAGCAGTAAACATGACGAGGGGACTTTTGTTGGTTTCGGTTAATCCGCTTTGACCAAGGCTGACAGTACGCTCATCTATTTGCTCTAATGATAAATCATCAGCTGCATGCAGATAGAGTGAGATCTTCTTGCCTTGTATCTGTCTTAGTTGAATAGAAGCCCCATAGCAAGTCGGTGTGAGTTGAGTTTCAATCTGGTAACGTTCAGAAAAAATTCTGAGATAATGGGGATTGAAAATGGCACGCTCCAAGTTATAGGAAGACTGACGATAGAAGAGCGTGTCACCGCTGATTTTTCCTGTAACTGGAGTCAGTAGTAACCAAGAATAATCACCAATCCAAGGGCTAGGCTGATGGGTTAATCGAATACCCTGAAATATGGGAAGATGGGGATCAAAAAACCAAGATCCTTCCTGATCACTAGTTTGTGGAACAAAGTAATTCATCCCAAAAGGCACTCCAGTGTAGGGTAGGGTGTTGCCTCGTGAAAATGCATGTTTACTAGCTGTTCCAAAACGCGTATCAATGGTTTCAAGTATAGGTTTCATAGAATATCCTTTAGTCGTTTTCTACATTATATCAGAAAATTTAGCCTTTAGAAAAGGAGTTTTAAATATAACAATTTTGTAGAAAAATGACTATCATTTGTGTATATATTTTCTGGGCTAAAAGCTATATACTGAAAATGAAAATCTGTTTGAAAGAGGCAAAATAGTTTATGGTTTATTCTAAAGAAATCGTTAGAGAATGGTTGGACCAAGTAGCGGAGCGTGCCAAGGATCATCCTGAATGGGTAGATATTTTTGAACGTTGCTACACAGATACTTTAGACAATACAGTTGAAATCTTAGAAGACGGCTCAACTTTTGTACTAACTGGGGATATCCCAGCTATGTGGCTTCGTGACTCAACTGCTCAGCTTAGACCTTATCTTCATGTAGCTAAAAGAGACCCTCGTTTGCGCCAGACCATTGCTGGCTTGGTTAAACGCCAGATGACTTTGATTCTCAAGGATCCCTATGCCAACTCTTTCAATATTGAGGAGAACTGGAAGGGTCATCACGAGACAGACCATACAGACCTCAATGGCTGGATTTGGGAGCGCAAGTATGAAGTGGATTCGCTTTGCTATCCCTTGCAGTTGGCTTATCTCCTTTGGAAGGAAACTGGTGAGACTAGCCAGTTTGATGAGACTTTTGTTACAGCGGCCAAGGAAATCCTTCATCTTTGGACGGTGGAGCAAGATCACAATAATTCACCATACCGTTTCGTTCGTGACACTGACCGCAAGGAGGATACCTTGGTAAATGATGGATTTGGTCCTGACTTTGCTGTGACAGGAATGACCTGGTCAGCCTTCCGTCCAAGTGATGACTGCTGTCAGTATAGCTACTTGATTCCGTCGAATATGTTTGCAGTGGTTGTCTTGGGTTATGTCCAAGAAATCTTTGCAGAATTGACTCTAGCCGATAGTGAGAGTATCATTGCAGATGCCAAACGCCTCCAAACTGAGATTCAAGAAGGGATCGAAAATTACGCCTACACTACAAATAGTAAGGGTGAAAAGATTTATGCCTTTGAGGTAGACGGTCTAGGAAATGCTAGCATCATGGACGATCCTAACGTGCCAAGTTTGTTGGCTGCTCCATATCTTGGTTACTGTGATGTCAATGACAAAGTGTATCAAGCCACTCGTCGCACCATTCTCAGTCCTGAAAATCCATACTTCTACCAAGGAGAATACGCTAGTGGACTCGGAAGTTCACATACCTTCTACCGCTATATCTGGCCGATTGCTCTATCTATCCAAGGATTGACAACGACGGATAAGGCGGAGAAAAAACATTTGCTAGATCAACTCGTTGCCTGCGATGGTGGAACAGGTGTCATGCACGAAAGCTTCCACGTAGACGATCCGACTCTCTACTCGCGTGAATGGTTCTCATGGGCCAACATGATGTTCTGTGAATTAGTCTTGGATTACTTGGATATCCGCTAATACTCTTCGAAAATCAAATTCAAACCACGTCAGCTTCGCCTTGCCGTATATATGTTACTGACTTCGTCAGTTCTATCTACAACCTCAAAGCAGTGCTTTGAGCAACCTGCGGCTAGCTTCCTAGTTTGCTCTTTGATTTTCATTGAGTATAAGGAGCACGCTTTAGCTTCACAGATTCTTGTAAAGAATCACAAATATATTTTTAAATTTAAGTTAGAATGAGGTTTTACTCATGGAAAATGTTGTTGTACATATCATCTCTCACAGTCACTGGGATCGTGAGTGGTATCTACCTTTTGAAAGTCACCGGATGCAATTGGTGGAACTTTTTGACAATCTGTTTGATCTTTTTGAAAATGATCCTGAGTTCAAGAGTTTCCACCTGGATGGACAAACCATCGTCCTCGATGACTATTTAGAAATTCGTCCTGAAAACCGTGACAAGGTGCAGCGTTACATCGATGAAGGGAAGCTCAAGATTGGACCATTCTACATCTTGCAGGATGATTACCTGATTTCAAGTGAAGCCAATGTCCGCAATACCTTGATTGGCCAAGCTGAATGTGCCAAATGGGGTAAATCAACTCAGATTGGTTACTTTCCAGATACTTTTGGAAATATGGGGCAAGCTCCTCAAATCCTTCAAAAATCAGGTATTCACGTAGCAGCCTTTGGTCGTGGTGTCAAACCGATCGGCTTTGACAACCAAGTCCTCGAAGATGAGCAGTTTACCTCTCAATTTTCTGAGATGTACTGGCAAGGTGCAGACGGTAGCCGTGTACTCGGTATTCTCTTTGCTAACTGGTACAGTAACGGAAACGAAATTCCAGTAGATAAAGACGAAGCCTTGGCTTTCTGGAAACAAAAATTGGCAGATGTTCGTGACTATGCATCGACCAACCAATGGTTGATGATGAACGGCTGTGATCACCAACCAGTTCAACGAAACTTGAGTGAAGCCATTCGTGTGGCAAACGAACTTTTCCCTGACGTGACCTTTGTTCACAGCTCCTTTGATGAATACGTTCAAGCAGTGGAAAGTGCACTTCCTGAACACCTATCAACAGTTACAGGTGAGTTGACTAGCCAGGAAACAGATGGTTGGTACACTCTTGCTAACACATCTTCTTCACGTATTTACCTCAAACAAGCCTTCCAAGAAAACAGCAACTTGCTTGAGCAAGTCGTGGAACCATTGACCATCATCACGGGTGGACACAACCACAAGGATCAATTGACCTATGCTTGGAAAGTGCTCTTGCAAAATGCACCACACGATAGCATCTGTGGATGCAGTATTGATGAAGTACACCGTGAAATGGAAACTCGTTTTGCCAAGGTCAATCAGGTTGGAAACTTTGTCAAGACCAACCTTCTCAATGAGTGGAAACATAAAATAGCAACTCAAGAAGCGCAAAGTGACCACCTCTTTACGGTTGTCAATACAACTTTACATGACAAGGTTGATACAGTCAGTGTTGTAGTGGATGTTGTGACTTGTGATTTCAAAGAATTGCACCCAACAGAAGGCTACAAGAAGATGGCAGCTATGACCTTGCCAGATTACCATGTTGAAGATTTGGATGGCCATGTCCTTGAAGCCAAGATTGAAGACTTGGGAGCAAGTTTTGGTTATACCTTGCCTAAGGATAAATTCCGCCAACCATATATTGCACGCCAAGTGCGCGTGACAATCCCAGTCCACCTTGCTCCGCTTTCTTGGGCAAGCTTCCAATTGGTCGAAGGTCAAGTAGATCACCGTGATGGTATTTACCAAAATGGAGTCATTGATACACCATTCGTGACAGTGAGTGTAGATGAAGGAATTACAGTCTACGACAAGACTACTAACGAAGCCTACGAAGATTTCATCCAATTCGAGAACCGTGGAGATATTGGTAACGAGTACATTTACTTCCAGCCAAAAGGAACTGAGCCAATCTATGCCCAACTGAAAGGCTATGAAGTCTTAGAAAACAATGCTCGCTATGCAAAAATCTTGCTCAAACATGACTTGACTATTCCAGTTAGCGCAGATGAAAAATTGGATGCTGAACAAAGAGGTATCATCGAGTTCATGAAACGAGATGCAGGTCGTTCAGAAGAGTTGACAACCATTCCTCTTGAAACAGAAATGACTGTCTTTGTGGATAATCCACAGATTCGCTTCAAGACTCGCTTTACCAATACAGCCAAAGACCACCGCATTCGTCTCTTGGTCAAAACTCATAACACACGCCCAAGTAATGATTCTGAAAGTATCTATGAAGTTGTGACAAGACCAAATAAACCGGCAGCTTCTTGGGAAAATCCTGAAAATCCACAACACCAACAAGCCTTTGTCAGCTTGTATGATGATGTAAAAGGCGTGACCGTATCCAATAAAGGATTGCACGAATACGAAATCCTTGGAGACGATACTATGGCTGTAACCCTTCTCCGTGCTTCAGGGGAGCTAGGTGACTGGGGCTACTTCCCAACACCAGAAGCCCAGTGTTTGCGCGATATCGAAGTTGAGTTTGCAGTAGAATGCCATCAAGCAGGGGAACGTTTCTCAGCCTTCCGTCGTGCCAAAGCCTTCCAGGTGCCATTTACAGCTCTTCAAGTTGCAAAACAAGAAGGTAGCGTCGCTGCAACAGGTAGTCTCTTCAACCATGCAGCCCTCAACTTACCACAAGTCTGCCCAACAGCCTTTAAAGTTGCTGAAAATGAAGAAGGCTACGTCCTTCGTTATTACAATATGAGTCAAGAAAATGTTCGCGTGTCTGACAAACAACAAACCATTCTTGACTTGTTGGAACGCCCATATCCAGTTCACTCAGGATTATTGGCACCGCAAGAAATTCGTACAGAATTGATTAAAAAAGAAGAAATTTAATTTCAAAAAGAAAACATAAACAGAAAGGAGGAGCGAAAAAGTAAGAACCAACTGCTGATTCGCTCCTTTTTACAGGTGAAAGCAATGACCATTGCAACGATTGATATCGGAGGGACTGGGATTAAGTTTGCTAGTCTCACTTCTGATGGAAAGATTTTAGATAAGACCAGCACCCCAACTCCAGAAACTCTAGAAGATTTGTTGGCTTGGTTGGACCAACGCTTGTCAGAACAGGACTATCGTGGGATTGCTATGAGTGTTCCAGGAGCGGTCAATCAAGAAACAGGAGTGATTGAGGGGATTAGTGCCATTCCTTATATCCATGGTTTTTCATGGTATGAGACCCTTGCTCATCACCAGCTACCTGTCCATCTAGAAAATGATGCCAACTGTGTTGGACTTAGTGAACTGCTAGCTCATCCGGAGATTGAAAATGCAGCCTGTGTTGTCATTGGCACAGGGATCGGTGGAGCCATGATTATCAATGGCAAAATTCACCGTGGTCGCCATGGATTGGGTGGAGAGTTTGGTTACATGACAACTATCGAACCAGCGGAAAAACTCAATAACTGGTCACAACTAGCTTCTACAGGAAACATGGTTCGTTATGTGATTGAAAAATCAGGTCAGTCAGACTGGGATGGCCGAAAGGTTTATCAAGAGGCTGCAGCAGGCAATGCCCTTTGCCAAGAAGCCATTGAGCGTATGAATCGTAATCTAGCTCAAGGATTACTCAATATCCAGTATCTAATCGACCCAGATGTCATTAGCCTAGGTGGCTCTATCAGTCAGAACCCAGATTTTATCAAAGGGGTGCAAAAAGCGGTAGACGTCTTTGTGGAAAGATATGAAGAGTATACAATTGCGCCAGTCATCCAAGCCTGCACCTATCAGGCAGATGCTAATCTCTACGGTGCTCTTGTCAACTGGTTACAGGAGGAGAACCAATGGTAATTTTTACAGGACTTAGTTCCAAACAAGCGCAAGCTATGGAAGTATTAAAAAATCACATCTCTCTACCGGATGTAGAGGTGGCAGTCGCTCAGTCTGATCAGGGCTCCATCTCTATCAAGGGTGAGGGTGGCCACTATCAATTGACCTATCGAAAACCTCATCAACTCTATCGTGCCTTGTCTGTGCTAGCAACAGCTTTAGCAGAAGGTGATAAGGTAGAGATTGAAGAGCAGGCGGCTTATGAAGATTTAGCCTATATGGCGGACTGTTCGCGAAATGCCGTGCTCAATGTCGCATCTGCCAAACAGATGATTGAAGTCTTGGCTCTCATGGGTTATTCAACCTTTGAGCTCTATATGGAAGACACCTATCAGATTGAGGGGCAACCTTACTTTGGTTATTTCCGTGGAGCGTATTCAGCTGAAGAGTTACAGGAAATTGAAGCATACGCCCAGCAGTTTGACATGACCTTTGTCCCATGCATCCAGACCTTGGCCCACTTGTCAGCCTTTGTCAAATGGGGTGTCAAGGAAGTGCAGCAACTCCGCGATGTAGAAGACATTCTCCTCATCGGTGAAGAAAAAGTCTACGACCTGATTGACGGTATGTTTGCGACGTTATCTAAACTACAAACTCGCAAGGTCAACATCGGGATGGATGAAGCTCACCTGGTTGGTTTGGGACGCTACCTTATCCTGAACGGTATTGTGGACCGTAGTCTCCTTATGTGTCAACACTTGGAGCGCGTGCTGGATATTGCGGACAAGTACGGTTTCCACTGCCAGATGTGGAGCGATATGTTCTTCAAGCTCATGTCAGCAGATGGCCAGTACGACCGTGAGGTGGAAATTCCAGAAGAAACGCGTGTTTACCTTGACCGTCTCAAAGACCGTGTGACCTTGGTTTACTGGGATTATTATCAAGATAGCGAGGAAAAATACAACCGAAACTTCCGTAATCACCATAAGATTAGTCAGGATATTGCCTTTGCTGGTGGTGCCTGGAAGTGGATTGGTTTTACGCCCCACAACCAATTTAGTCGCTTAGTAGCTATTGAAGCCAATAAAGCCTGCCGTGCCAACCAGATCAAGGAAGTCATCGTGACAGGATGGGCAGATAATGGTGGGGAAACAGCCCAGTTCTCTATTCTACCAAGTCTGCAAATCTGGGCGGAACTCAGCTATCGCAATGATTTAGAGCGTCTATCTGCCCACTTCAAGACCAATACAGGTCTATCAGTTGAGGACTTCATGCAGCTGGATCTAGCCAACCTCTTGCCAGACCTACCAGGTAATATACATGGTATCAACCCCAACCGCTATGTCTTCTATCAGGATATTCTCTGCCCAATTCTCGACAAGCACATGACTCCTGAACAGGACAAACCGCACTTTGCTCAGGCAGCTGAGATTCTTACTGACATTAAAGAAAAAGCGGGTGTCTACGCCTATCTCTTTGAAACTCAGGCCCAGTTGAACCAGATTTTAAGCAGTAAAGTGGATGTGGGCCGACGCCTCCGTCAAGCCTATCAAGCAGGTGATAAAGAGAGCTTGCAACAAATCGCTAGAGGAGAATTGCCAAAACTCAGAAGCCAGATTGAAATCTTCCATGCTCTCTTTAGTCAACAATGGTTGAAAGAAAACAAGGTCTTTGGCTTGGATACAGTGGACATCCGTATGGGTGGCCTATTGCAACGAATCAAGCGAGCAGAAAGTCGCATTGAAAACTACCTAGCAGGCGAAATCTCTCGTATCGACGAACTAGAAGTAGACATCCTGCCATTTAATGATTTCTACGGGGATAAGGACTTCGCAGCAACGACAGCCAACCAGTGGCATACTATTGCGACAGCTTCGACCATTTATACAACCTAGGAAAACTCTATTCAGGAAGAAAGTTTCTCGTGAAACATCCTTCTTATATAAAAAAGCTCTCCACATAAAATAATTTGTGGAGTTTTTTCTATAATTTGTAGTTTAAACTGTCCTAAAAATAAGAGTATACTATTTTTGTAAACGTTATCAAGTCTAAAAAATGTGAGATTATGAAGTTTTAGAAAATAAAAAGGGAGGAAATTATGAACAAGTTTTCAAAAACTTTAAGAGATAATTGGATTTTTCTCTTAATGGTTCTACCAGGAACAATTTGGTTGATTTTATTCTTCTACATTCCAGTTTTTGGGAATGTGGTTGCCTTCAAAGACTACCATATGACTGGTGAAGGATTCGTCCACAGTATTATAAATAGTAAATGGGTTGGACTAGATAACTTTAAATTCTTGTTTAGTTCAAAAGATGCCTTTGTCATCACTCGAAACACTGTACTTTACAACCTTGGATTTATCTTTATCGGTTTGGTTGTGTCAGTTGGTATCGCCATTATCCTTAGTGAACTTCGCTCTAAGCAAATGGTTAAAATCTACCAAACATCTATGTTGTTCCCTTACTTCCTATCTTGGGTTATCATCAGTTTCTTTACAGATGCTTTCCTAAACATCGATAAAGGGCTTATCAACCACACCTTAGAAGCTCTTGGAATGAAGGGTATTAACTTCTACGCTGATGTAAGCATCTGGCCTTACCTTCTCCTTTTCCTAGGTATCTGGAAAGGCTTTGGATATAGTAGTGTGATGTACTACGCAACTATCATGGGTATTGACCCAACTTACTACGAAGCAGCGACAGTGGACGGTGCTAGCAAATGGCAACGTATCCGTAACGTAACCATCCCTCAGTTGACTCCGCTTGTGACAGTATTGACCATCCTTGCAGTCGGAAATATCTTCCGTGCAGACTTCGGTCTTTTCTACCAAATCCCTCACAACGCTGGTCAGCTCTATAGCGTAACAAACGTATTGGACGTTTATGTCTTTAACGGATTGACCCAAACAGCAGATATCGGTATGGCATCAGCAGCCGGTCTCTATCAGTCAGTCGTCGGTTTGATTCTCGTTATCCTATCAAACTTACTTGCAAGACGTGTTGATCCTAACTCAGCACTATTCTAGAAAGGAGGAGCATATGGCAAAAAAAATTCAAAAAGAAAAAATTGATAATGTTGGCATACACTCCTTCAGCAAAAAGGCAGATATCTTCTTTAGTATCATATCTGGTTTGCTGGCCTTCTCTTGTATCTTGCCTTTCATCTTCGTAATCATTATTTCAATTACAGATGAGAAGAGTATTGTTCAATATGGATATAGTTTCTTCCCTTCCAAGTTTGGTGTAGATGGATTCCAATTCTTGGCTCAGTTTAAAGACAAAATTTTACAAGCGCTCTTTATCTCAGCCTTTGTGACAGTTGTCGGTACATTGACAAACGTATTTATCACAACAACATACGCTTATGCCATCTCACGTTCAACATTTAAGTATCGCAAATTCTTTACAATCTTTGCTCTTCTTAGTATGTTGTTCAATGCTGGTTTGGTACCAGGCTATATCGTGGTAACTCAGTTACTTCACTTGGGTGATACTATTTGGGCCTTGATTGTTCCGATGCTTCTATCACCATTCAACATCATGTTGATGCGGTCTTTCTTCAAGAAAACCATTCCAGAAGCAATCCTCGAATCAGCTCGTATCGATGGAGCTAGTGAAGCTCGTATCTTCTTCCAAATCTGTTTGCCACTGTCATTACCAGGCATCGCAACGATTACACTGTTGACAGCGCTTGGATTCTGGAACGACTGGTTCAATGCCCTTCTTTACATCAAGAGTGACAACTTGTATCCATTGCAATATTTGCTCATGCAAATTCAAAACAACATGGATTACATTGCTAAGTCAGTTGGGATGTCAGGACAACTTGCAGTTGCCCTACCAAAAGAAACAGGTCGTATGGCCATGGTCGTAGTTGCGACTGTTCCAATTGCGATTCTCTATCCATTCTTCCAACGCTACTTTGTAAAAGGTTTAACTATCGGTGGTGTTAAAGAATAAGAGACGCTGAGAAACAAGCTTTCTCTACCCTATCTAACTTTTCTTTGTTGAAGAGTAGATCACTAAAATTGTTTTAAATTTAAAAATAAAAAAAGGAGTTTTTATCATGAAAAACTGGAAAAAATATGCTTTTGCATCTGCTAGCCTTGTAGCTTTAGCTGCTAGCCTCGCTGCTTGTGGGAACCTTAAAGGTAACAACCAAAAAGCTGCTGACTCAGCTTCAGGTGACAAAACTGTTATCAAAATGTACCAAATCGGTGACAAACCAGATAACTTGGATGAATTGCTAGAAAATGCAAACAAAATCATCGGAGAAAAAGTTGGTGCTAAATTAGATATCCAATACCTTGGATGGGGTGACTACAGCAAGAAAATGTCAGTTATCACTTCATCAGGTGAAAACTATGATATCGCATTTGCAGATAACTACGTTGTAAACGCTCAAAAAGGTGCTTATGCTGACTTGACAGAATTGTACAAGAAAGAAGGAGCTGACCTATACAAAGCACTTGACCCAGCTTACATCAAAGGTAACACTGTAAACGGTAAAATCTATGCAGTTCCAGTTGCAGCCAACGTTGCATCTTCACAAAACTTTGCTTTCAACGGCCCACTTCTTGAAAAATATGGAATCGATATCTCAGGTGTAACTTCATACGAAACACTTGAACCAGTATTGAAACAAATCAAAGAAAAAGCTCCAGACGTAATGCCATTCGCTGTTGGTAAAAACTTTATCCCATCAGAAAACTTTGACTACCCAGTTGCAAATGGTCTTCCATTCGTTATCGACCTTGAAGGTGACACTACTAAGATCGTAAACCGTTACGAAGTTCCTCGTTTCGTAGAGCACTTGAAGACCCTTCACAAATACTATGAAGCAGGATACATTCCAAAAGACGTAGCAACAAGTGAAACTTCATATGACCTTACTCAAGATACTTGGCTTGTTCGTGAAGAAACAGTAGGACCAGCTGACTACGGTAGCAGCTTGCTTTCTCGTGTTGCTAACAGAGACATCCAAATCAAACCATTTACTAACTTCATCAAGAAAAACCAAACAACTCAAGTTGCAAACTTTGTAATCTCAAACAACTCTAAGAACAAAGAAAAAGCAATGGAAGTGTTGAACCTCTTGAACACTAACCCAGAACTCTTGAACGGACTTGTTTATGGACCAGAAGGCAAGAACTGGGAAAAAGTAGCAGGTAAAGAAAACCGTGTTAAAGTCCTTGATGGATACAAAGGAAACACTCACATGTCAGGATGGAACACTGGTAACAACTGGATCCTTTACATCAACGAAAATGTTACAGATGAACAAATTGCACAATCTAAGAAAGACTTGGAAACTGCAAAAGAATCTCCAGCGCTTGGATTCATCTTCAACACTGACAACGTGAAATCTGAAATCTCAGCTATCACTAACACTATGCAACAATTCGATACAGCTATCAACACTGGTACTGTAGACCCAGAAAAAGCTATTCCAGAATTGATGGAAAAACTTAAATCTGAAGGTGCTTACCAAAAAGTATTGGATGAAATGCAAAAACAATACGACGAATTCTTGAAAAACAAAAAATCTTAAGAATAATTGATTTCGTGTATTCATTCCTAAAAGATGCGATCACTACCTTGTCTGGAGTTTTCCAGACGGGGTGGTGATTCTTTTTTTGAGCAAATACATATAATTATCTGTGTTTGAAATCCAGACATTTGCCTTACAAGTAGCGTTGATAATAGGTACATGAAAAAATACCATCTACTCCTAAAAATCAGTGCAATTTTTTCTGGATTCGAAATCTTATCAGTCTTGTTTTTTTTGGATCATGATAGGTAATTTAGTCAAGACAGGCCATGGATATCTTTTTGTTAATTTTTCTTCTTCAAATATTTAATTAAAACAAGATCTGAAAATGGGTCTTGTTTTTTATTTTTCGGTCAAATAAATTGCATTCGCTTTCTTGGGAGAGTATACTGGTATAGTTGAATGAAAATTTCTGATAATTTAATCTTAGAAAAGAGAAGCAAATGTCAAAAGATATTCGAGTTTTACTTTACTATAAATATGTTCCAATCGAAAACGCAGAACAATTTGCGGCTGACCACTTGGCTTTCTGTAAGTCTATTGGCCTCAAGGGCCGTATCCTAGTGGCTGACGAAGGGATCAACGGAACTGTTTCTGGTGACTACCAAACAACACAAAAATACATGGACTACGTTCACAGCCTTCCAGGGATGGAAGACCTCTGGTTCAAGATTGACGAAGAAAGTGAGCAAGCCTTCAAGAAGATGTTTGTTCGCTACAAAAAGGAAATTGTTCACCTTGGTTTAGAGGATAATAACTTTGATAACGACATCAATCCTCTTGAAACAACAGGTGCTTACTTGTCTCCAAAAGAATTTAAAGAAGCTCTTCTAGACGAGGATACAGTGGTCCTTGATACTCGTAATGACTATGAGTACGATCTTGGACACTTCCGTGGGGCTATCCGTCCAGATATCCGCAACTTCCGTGAATTACCACAATGGGTTCGTGATAACAAGGAAAAATTCATGGATAAACGTGTCGTTGTTTACTGTACAGGTGGAGTCCGCTGTGAGAAATTCTCGGGTTGGATGGTACGTGAAGGCTACAAAGATGTCGGTCAATTGCACGGAGGAATTGCGACTTATGGGAAAGATCCAGAAGTTCAAGGGGAACTTTGGGATGGGAAAATGTATGTCTTTGACGAACGTATTGCAGTCGATGTCAACCATGTCAATCCAACTATCGTAGGGAAAGACTGGTTTGATGGAACACCATGTGAACGCTATGTCAACTGTGGAAATCCTTTCTGTAACCGCCGTATCTTGACATCAGAAGACAACGAAGACAAATATCTTCGTGGTTGCTCACACGAGTGTCGTGTTCACCCACGTAATCGCTATGTTTTAGAGCATGAATTGACACAAGATCAAGTTATCGAGCGTTTAGCAAAAATTGGTGAGAGCCTAGATCATTCAGAAGTTGTATAATAAACATTAACAGTCCTAAAGGGCTGTTTTTCTATGCTTTTGACTAAAAAATCTTAAATTTGTTTCTGCATCTTTCAGGAAAATGGTGTATACTATATGTAATCGATTTCAAAGGAGACCATTATGGTTAAAACATTTTTTATTCCAAATAAACAAAGTATTTTAGGACAACAGGAGATTTTAACAGCTAAGTCAGTTTTGGCCCTAGTAGAAGGCTTAGAGTCACATAGTTATGATGCAGTTTACCTCCGTCAACCTCTCAATCGCCTTGAGTATATCGAGTGTGGGATCGTAGGTAAGTCTCAATTTCTCTTTAAAGTTCGATATCTAGATGCTCAAAAAGGCTATCAAGTAATCATTCCTGACTTGATTACAAGAGCTGACTGGGAAATTGTAGAAGGGCTCTTGCGGGCTTTGTCTAGCAAGGTTGGTGAAGCAGTTGAAGGCTTGGCAGACTTTGATTTGGAAGACTATTTCCAAGAAACTGTTAAAAACTATCTAGCTGATAAAGCTGCTCGTTTAGGTTCCTGCCAAGGAATTCTTTCACCTGTTTACTTTGATAAGAAGGACTTAGAAAGCTTTCTAGAAGAAGATGGAGTGGCACGTTTTGAAGAGTTAGTTAAGAGGGTTCAAGAATCAGATGCATATCCTTCCAGTGCTAAATTCTATCCAGATGGTGAAGGTAAGGTTCATGGGGTCTATCACCTAGCTCAGGGAGTAAAAACCATTTTGCCAAAAGAACCGGTAATTCCTGCTCCTTACGTTGAGCAATTGGTAGGCAAGGAACTTATTTGGGAGATTGATTTGGTAAAAATCTCTGGAGATGGTTCAAAACCAGAAGACTATGAAGCAGTAGCTAGACTGGATTATCAAGCCTTTTTAGGAGCTTTGCCAAAAGAACTTTATCAGGACTTAGATGCTAACCAAGTAGAAGTAGGACCTGTTTTAGGGGAAGATTTTGAGAACTTAGTAAAAGGTAACTAGAGGCATAAATGAAAGATATTGGTTTTAAATAATGTGAAAAGGCAGATCGTTTGATCTGCTTTTTGTGTACACAAAAAAACCTGTCAGAGTGACAGGTTTTTATCTTACATAAAAGAAAGAATTCGAAGATAGTCGAAAACAAGTGCCATTTCTGCTAGAAAGAAGAGAAATAGAACACCACCGTTGACTAGGAAAGCTAAGAGAAGGCGATAGAAGGGATCAGTTTGCCTATCCTTACTAGGTCTTGAGATGATGTAGAGATTGGCCAAGAGAGTCAGAGCAATGCTAATGAGGCAGAGAAGAGCCGCAAAACGTAGACTATTAAAGAAGGCAAAGAAACTCGCAATACCCGTGAGCAGGATAGGAAGGGCGAAGAGCCTGCTGTGTTCTTGCAAGGTTTTTTCCAGTGTCCAGTCACTGTCCTGGTCGACAAAGCGTTTGACTACAAATCCACCCATGAGAATTGAAAAGAAGAAGAGACTTGTCGCTACTAGGATGGAGAAGACCGAGAAGAGATTGAGAGACGGGAATTGTTCCATGAAGTGAGCATCGATGCTTGTCATACGACCATAGTAGCCTTGTTTGGCGTGATAAACTGTAAAGAGGAAACTTGTGGCAGAAAAGATAGTTAGGAGCGCAAAGGCGTTATAACTATGTTTTTTATCTGTATCAATGCTTGCTGTTGGCTCTTTAAGAGCACCTAGTAGCCAAGTCCAAAAATCAGCCAATTCTTCTTTGAAGATTGCAGTTTTTGTAGGTGTAGGGTCTGGTAAAAATGGGCTTTCCAAAGATTTGCTGGTTAAAGGTTTGCTTGTCTGAGAAACTTCTTTAACAGGTTCTTCTGACTTGTCTGTCTTTGTTACCAGTTCTTCTTCAGCTTCTTCAGTTTCTTCTTCTTCTTCAGCCTCTACTTTTTCTAGGTCAGTTTCCTGATTTTCAGGATTGGCTTGAGGATTTTCCTCAACTACTGGCGCCTCTTCTCCTGCCTCTGAATCTTCTTCAAGGAGAACTGAGTCGGATGGGCTATCTTTTTTATCATTGTTGGCTGTTTTTTCGAAATCAGCACTTTCAAACCATTCTTGAGTCATAATAGACCTCCCTTTTTTGATTAATTTTTGAGTAGTAACTACTAGTTGTTTTTATTCATGATTTCTATAAGAAAGCAAGCGATCTCATTTTGGGAAATAGATACGTTGATTCGCTTTTGCGACGAGGAGATCTTGCGTATCTTTTTTTTCTGTTTTGTATGGGTTAGCTAAAGTTTCACCTTTACTACCTCCCCTAGGACTGTCATGTCCGTCTCGGTGCCAACGATAGATTTCACCATGTTCAGTAGAAAAATCTACATTGATTCGGTCAAGTTCCTTTTGGGATAACTCGAGCGAGATAGTTGTTTTGGCCTCAAATTCCACTCGACCATGTACTTGGATATCGTCTGCCATGATATGTTCATGCTCTGCTTTGATGAGACTATCTGTTAGATTTGTTTCAAATACATTGACGATTCCAGCTGTGGTTAATTGGCTATTTTTGATGTCGCTACTAGTGATACGAAGATAGCCATTTGACTGAATCTTGGCATTACTAAGTTTTGCATTAGTGATCGAAAGATCTCCATGTTCGATCTGGGTGGTTAGATTTTTTAATTCTTTTCCTCTTGGTAATGAGAGCACGACTTCATCATTGCGGCTTGAGACTCTGCTTGCGATAAATAGGATACCCTCAATACTAGAACCTATAGAGCGACGCTTAGTTGACTCGGTGTCTGAAATATCAAGAGTTTTTTCTTTGATAGAATTTTGAAGATTTTCTTTTTCAGAGAAGGTTGGATGATACTGGATGTGAATCTTGTCATCGCTTGATTCAGTGATAACGAGCGAATGTTCTTTTAGAGAGATGTTTAGATTTTCAATGTCTTGGTCAAATACAAGTTCTTCCTTACGGCTTTCAAATACTGGTTTTTGAGACATTGCAAGGAGGCTTCTGACACCATCTGTTTGGATCCCGATGATCATCATGGAAAAACCAATGATACTAGTAACAACACCAAAGATAAGAAATCCTTTTGTCCATTTACGCATGTCTTTCACCTCTCTTTCCTCTATTAAGAATCCATTGGATAAGTCGAAGGACTAGTAATCCAAAGAAACGGGTCACATAAGAAGTTGCTAGTAAGACTAGAGACGAAGCCCCAATCGCTAATAAACCTCCTCCAAAAATCAGCACAAAAGCAGATGTCGATTCAGCCAGAATGTAGAAGCTTTCAAATAGGAGAACAGCTCCGAGAACCATCCCAGCTGCTGAAACAGCAAAGAAGGCTAAAAGTACACTAACCGCAGCGATAAAAATCCCGATGATAGCCATGAGAAGACCAATTCCGACTGGAATCCCAATAGGTGCAGCCAGAAGTGCGAGGATTGCGATTTGTAAAACCTGACGGTTGTTCTTATTGGAATTTTCTTCGTTTATTTTCTTATCAAGAAGTGTAGTCAGGACATCATGGGCAGCTTCTTTTGGACTTCCCAGGCTAGCGATAAGGTCCTCCTCACCTTCTGGGCCAGCATCATCAAAGAGTTCTTTGAAGTAATCCATGGCTTCAATGCGATCAGCTTGAGGAAGCTTCATCAGATAGGCTTCAAGCTGATTCAAATATTCAGTTCTTGTCATGGCGAATGCTCCCTTCTATGATGCCGTTGATAGTGTCAGTGTAGAGTGTCCATTCTTCTCGAAGGACAAATAGTTGCTCCTCTCCAATTTCTGTCAAGGAGTAGTACTTGCGCATCCGACCTTGGTATTCGCGAGAGTATGTAGTCAGATAGCGGTTGGTCTCCAGTTTTTTCAAGATGGGGTAGAGAGTAGATTCCTTGATTTTGGCGATGAGTTTAATGGTTTGGCTAATTTCATAACCATAGGAATCCCCTTGTTCTAGAATGGCCAAGATGAGAAATTCAATCAAGGCCGATGATGTTGGAAAATACATGGGGCACCTCCTTTTTTAGTATGTAAAAATTTTATATATAATTATTCTACACATACATCATACATCTAAATGAAAGCCCTGTCAAGTAATATGTGTAAAATTTTTATATATAAAAATCTCCTAGTAAAAACTAGAAGATTGGAGGCTGTTTTGCATTACTTTGAGGCAATGCTTATCTGTAATCCTCATCATAAATGGGTGGAAGATAAAAATACTTGTCTTCAATCTTGATTCTAGCACAGAGGATGCCGTTTTGATAGACATATCCGTTAAATGGAGGATAGCTATCCAAGTTTTTTAGGATATTCTCAGGCAAAGATCTGAAATTGTAATCCCTCAGAGCCCCAGAACCAATCAATCTTTCAGTCCGATAAGCCTTGATTTCTTTTTCATATTTTTTGAGAAATTCTTCTCGTTTGCTTTCAAAGAGAGCCAAATCTTCGTCATCTAACTCGTAATAGCGTTCGTAACCAGCAATCCAAGAAATATAAACACACAGTAAAGATTTTTCTATCTCTGGAGAGTAGCCAATTGTAAAGTAATTTTCTTTGTCGACCTGCCGATTTTCGACTGTGATAGTCTGTATAAAGTTAGTCATGATAATCTCCGTTTCAAGAATGAACTAGAAAAACTTCTCATTTAAAAATCTTTTAGCTCATCAAAGACTTCTATAAATTTTTCTTTGTCCATCCCTAAATCTTCAGGTAGTAAAACTAAGATCTCGATCAAGGCATCATAGATATCCTCTCTCTCGATTGTTTCAATAAAATAGTTACGCTTGTCCATTTTATTGAAACCTTGAGTATACTCTCTTATGAGGACTTCTATGTGTTTCATAGTGTCCTCGTTGGGGTTTTCTAGAAGCTTTATAAGGCTTGCTCTAGTCTTTCTATATAGAGAGGCTGCTTTTTTTGCGTTTGCGGTTGAAATATTTTCTTGTCCATCCCATGAGCGAAATGGATTGTCTAGGTTTTGGGCTAGCCATTCAGCTTTTCTCGGTTTTGTTATCCAAAGATTTAGTCCCTTGTCCTGCTGTTTTTTATAATATTTTTTGGCTACTTTAGCGGCCTCTTCTGGTAAGCTGCTCATCCAAAACATGCTTAATCGAGGTAAATCTTCTGGTTTGGGGATATCCTCTGCAGTAAAGCCAAACAAATCAACGGTTGAAAAATTGATTAACTCTTTTAACTCTGACAATTTATGGAAATTAAGAATATGACCAGGTTTCCCCCACAATCTTAATTCCCTAAGATTTGGATAGTTATTCAAGATTTGTGCAAAGTCTATTTCAAGGATGTTAGAACAATGGATGGCTCCTAAATCTTTTAATCCCAGTGCCTTAGGTAGAGAACTATCAAGTTGTAATCGTAAGCTGGCTCCATGGTCCTTTACAAGTATTTGACAATTGTCGCTCATGTCTCCTAATAAGACTAGCTCCTCCAAATCATCGTTCAATCTAAGTTCCTCTACGCCTGTCAAATCAATGGAAAGCCGATGTATGGATGTCTTAGAAAAATCCAGTTTTGTTTGTCCATGATTCTCAAGAACTAGTTCTGTAATAAAAGGAGTTGACTGTAAATATTCATATATATTTTTGTGCCATCTCGTTAATGTCAACTTAGATAAACAAGGGAAGACTTTTAATTCTAATGCATCTTCAAAAGGCGTCCACTCGTCATTGATATTGTGTTTAGAAATACGGCACTCATTTCCTGTAAATGAAACTTTTTCCTTGCTTTTATCTGCTTTCTTAAATAAATCTCTTTTTTCTTTTGGTATTTCTTGCCATTTCAGTTGCCTATAAATATCGTAACCATTCCCCCAAAACATAGCATATGTGTTTGTGCTTTCGGTTGTTAATGGTGTTGTATTACCAATAAAAATATAATGTGACGGTACATGAATATCAACATTACTGAGATGTAAGTTTCTTTCCCAGTACATAAAATCTATATAGAGTGGCTTCAAAGAAGATAGTTCTTCTTCTCTAAGAGGTTGTTTTCCTGACCAGTCTAAAGACAGTAGGACAGCCTGCGGCTTTTTCTCCCCCTCTTCTATCTTGGTTATCTGACAAGCTGTGTATTTTTTTAGATGGAAATTGTAAACACAATAGACGTCCCCTGCTTTTGCTAGCATACAAATTTCTCCTTATATGATTCGATGGTCCTGGGTTAATCGAGATTTTTTATCTAATCAAAATTTCTTAATGGTGTTAAAACAATTATGAATGTAGACGTTTATAATTTCAACTTTAGCATCGCTTCAACTATCAATTCCGAAAGTAATAACCTTTTATGTACCCAAACAGTGCTACTCCTAAAAAATTGTAACCGAAGTTTTCCTAGCTTTATTATATCATTTTTGCGCATAGTAAGAGTAGTATGCTTGGTAAATCTATACTTTGTAAAATGTTGTGAAGATCCAAAAAACCAGACTCAGTCTGGCTTGAAAAGTGTGTTTATCTGTGGTAAATTCTAAAATCTTTTTAGAGGATTTTATCCGATTTATCCACCATAAAGAGGGCGACCGTCATGATGATATCAATGACTAGGAGGGTAATAACAGCTGGGACCCAGGAATGGAAGATGTCAAAGCTGTAACCAAAGAGGGTTGGGCCGATGGCTGCCAAAATATAGCCTCCGGTCTGGGCAAGTCCAGACAATTGGGCCGTCTTTTCAGGCGAGCTTGTTTTGATGGAGAAGCAAACCATGAGATAAGGGAAAAGAGCGCTACAGGCAGTACCAATCAAGAGATGCGCTACTAACCAGTAGAGGAAACTATTGCTCGGGTATAAGAGCATGGCAATTCCAAGCAATCCAGCGATAGAGATGACTGTCAGCATGATTTGACGGTGACGATTGGACAAACGAGTCGTTAAACTTGGAATAGTCATAGAGAAGGGGATACTAGTTAGAGAAAAGATCGAAGCTAAAAGACCGGCATCTGTGTGAGATAAGCCAGCACTGATTGCCATGGTAGGTAACCAGGTCATACTGGTATAGAAGAGTAAGGACTGAAGTCCACCGAATACAATAATAGCCCAAACTTCCTTGTTTTTTAAGATATTCTCTTTCTTTTGTTTTTTCTCACTTCCTTTTAGAAAATGATTGTGACGATGATTGGGGAACCAGGCAACTAAAGTTAGTAGGCAGACCAAGGATAAACAGAGAATCAAGCCTTTCCAAGAGCTTACTTGAGTAATGGGTACAGAGAGATAGGAGGCAAGAGCCGTTGTAATCCCCATAGAGGTCACATAGATGGTTGTCAGAAAGCCAATCTTTTGTGGGTGATTGGCCTGAATGGCGCTAGGAAGGAGCACGTTAAAGATCGCAATACTTGCTCCGATGAGTAAAGTCCCTAGATAGAGTAGAGGAAGATTAAAGATACGAATCACTGAACCTATGGTCAATACGATAAGACTATAGGTGAAAAGGTGCTCGAGTCCAATTTTTTGAGCTAAACGAGTCGCAAAAGAGGAGAAGAGGGCAAACATCAAGAGAGGGAGACTGGTCAAAACACCAAGTGAACTAACTTCCACGCCTAAACCTTGGGCAATATCACCTAAAATAGTCGGTAAAGCTGTGAAAGGAGCTCTTAAGACCGCTCCGATTAAGATAATTCCTAGAATAAAAAAGAGTGATCGTTTTTTCATGTGAACCTCAATAAGCTGATTTTGATAACAGCTTATTTTAATTTTTTTCCCTAAAGATGTCAAGCTAACGTGAGGTAATCCTCGACTTTCCCAAAGGAAATCATAGAAAATAAGGACAATATATTTACTAGTTTTTTTCTGGGATTCAAATAAAAATAGGAAAGTCTGAAAAATTGTGATAAAATAGTGAAAGAAAATATTTAGGAGACTGTAAGTGATTCAACAAATCGATAATTTAATCGTCTCTATTGTGATTAGTGCTTATAATGAAGAAAAATATTTACCGGTCTTAATTGAAGATTTAAAAAGACAGACATATAATAAAGAAAATATTGAAATTCTATTTATTAATGCAATGTCCACAGATAATACAACCGATATTATTCAGCGATTTATCTCTGAGAATACTGAATTTAGGTCAATTAGATTGTATGATAACCCTAAAAAGAATCAAGCAAGTGGCTTTAATTTAGGGATTAAGAATTCTAATGGAGACCTTATTTTGAAGATTGATGCGCACTCCAAAGTCACAGAGAATTTTGTGAGGAATAATGTTGAGCTAATTAATCAGGGAGAGTATATCTGTGGTGGCCCTAGACCGACGATTGTTGAAGACGAAGGGAAGTGGTCAGAAGCTTTACATATCGTTGAAGAAAATATGTTTGGAAGTAGCATCGCAGATTATCGAAACAGCTCTCAAGACAGATATGTTTCTTCAATTTTTCATGGTATGTACCGTCGAGAAGTTTTTGAGAAAGCTGGTCTAGTCGATGAACAGCTCGGAAGAACAGAAGACAATGAACTTCATTATCGTATCAGAAATCACGGATATAAGATAAGATTTAGTCCTAACGTTTTATCTTATCAATATATTCGACCCACATTTAAAAAGATGCTCCATCAAAAGTATTCAAATGGTCTATGGATTGGATTGACAACTCATGTTAAACCAAAATGTCTATCTATTTTTCACTATGTTCCCTTTGCTTTTGTGTTAAGTATTATTGTAAGTACTATATTACTACCTTTTTCTCCATTGTTTTTAATGTTTCTAGTAGCAGTTTATAGCCTATTTGTAATTTCATTGACTATACTTACCTTATTGAAACATAAAAATGTAGCATTGCTCTTAATGCCATTTATGCTGTTTTCAATCCATTTTGCCTACGGCATAGGCACAATAGTTGGGTTGATTAAAGGTTTTAAATGGAAAAAAAGTTATAAATCTGAAATTCAGTATTTAAATTAAGACTCTTTATCTCATGCTCAATTAAACATTTTCTCTGTGTAGGAGGATACCATTCACATGAATAAAAAAATAACAGATTACGTAATTGATCTGGTTGAAGTATTAAATAAACAACAGAAACAAATATTTTGGGGATTTTTTGATATTGCCAGTATGGTCTTATCAATTATTGTTTCCTATATTCTATTTTATGGCTTGATTAATCCAGCCCCGGTAGACTATGTCATTTACACAGGCCTAACCTTCCTTTTCTACCAGCTTATGATTGGATTTTGGGGGCTGAATGCTAGTATTAGTAGATATAGCAAAATCACAGATTTTATGAAGATTTTCTTCGGAGTGACTATCAGTAGTATCTTCTCTTATGTGATCTGCTATGCTTTCTTGCCACTCTTTTCTGTCCGCTTTATCGTACTCTTTATCCTATTAACAACTTTCTTGATTCTACTTCCTCGTATCACTTGGCAGTTGATTTACTCAAGACGTAGAAAGGGAAATGGCGAAGGAGAACACCGTCGTACCTTCTTGATTGGTGCAGGCGATGGTGGTGCGCTCTTTATGGACAGCTACCAACATCCTACTAGTGACCTTGAACTGGTTGGGATTTTGGATAATGATGAAAAGAAAAAAGGACAAAAGCTTGGGAAAATCCCAGTTTTGGGTTCTTATGATGATCTACCAGAATTGGCTAAACGCTATAGAGTTGAAAAAGTTATCGTTGCGATTCCGTCACTAGATCCATCTGAATATGAGCGAATCCTGCAAATGTGTAACCATATCGGTGTAAAATGCTATAAGATGCCGATGATTGAGTCAGTTGTGCAAGGCATCCAACCTCAAGCAGGTGGTTTCCAGAAGATTGATATCACAGACCTTTTAGGACGTAAGGAGATTCAGCTTGATGAATCACGTCTGGGTTCTGAAATCACTGGTAAAACCATCTTGGTGACCGGTGCCGGAGGATCAATCGGTTCAGAAATCTGTCGTCAGGTTAGTCGTTTCAATCCTGAACGTGTCATTCTGCTCGGTCATGGAGAAAACTCTATTTATCTTATTTACCATGAATTGATTCGCAAGTTCCAGGAAATTGATTTTGTTCCTGTCATTGCTGATATTCAAGATTACGATCGTTTGCTTCAAGTTTTTGAGCAGTACGAACCAGCTATTGTTTACCATGCTGCAGCCCATAAACATGTTCCGATGATGGAGCGTAATCCAAAAGAAGCCTTCAAGAATAACATCCTTGGAACTTATAATGTTGCTAAGGCAGTTGACGCTGCTCGAGTTCCAAAAATGGTCATGATTTCGACAGATAAGGCCGTTAATCCACCAAACGTAATGGGAGCAACTAAACGTGTGGCTGAGTTGATTGTTACAGGTTTTAACCAACGTAGCCAATCAACCTATTGTGCGGTGCGTTTCGGTAACGTACTCGGTAGTCGTGGTAGTGTGATTCCTGTTTTTGAACGTCAGATTGCTGAAGGTGGTCCTGTAACGGTGACAGACTTCCGAATGACTCGTTACTTTATGACTATTCCAGAAGCTAGTCGTTTGGTGATTCATGCGGGCGCTTATGCCAAGGATGGGGAGGTCTTTATCCTTGATATGGGCAAACCAGTACGCATTTACGACTTGGCTAAGAAAATGGTTCTACTCAGTGGCCATACTGAAAATGAAATTCCAATCGTAGAAGTAGGGATCCGTCCAGGTGAAAAACTATATGAAGAGTTACTTGTATCAACTGAATTAGTTGACAATCAAGTAATGGACAAAATCTTTGTTGGTAAGGTAAATGTGATGCCTCTTGAAATAATCAATCAGAAGATTGAAGAGTTCCGTACTATGCAGGGTTCTGAGTTGAAGAGAGCTATTATTAGCTTTGCTAACGAAACAACACATGTTGACTAAATATAGATAATCTCTTTTTTCTAGATTTCGAGAGACTTTCAGAGTTTTTTGAACAAACTTGTTATTATTGAACAGATATGGTAAACTATAGTAAATAAAAAATTAGGGAGTAACTTATGATTAACGCTTATAAGAATTTTTTTAAAGGATATGTAGATTTTGCAGGCCGTTCAACACGTTCCGACTATTGGTGGGTTTGGCTTGGAAATATTATTCTTTATATTCCTTTCTTCTTAACATACGGAAATGCTCTGGCTAATTCGCGAAACGAGGGTGCTCTTATATCTTTGGGCTTTATCGCTATTATCTATTTTATTTTTGGCCTAGCACTTTTATTGCCGTCACTTGCTTTGATGGTCCGTCGCCTTCGTGATGCTGGTTTCCACTGGGCATTGATCTTTATTTTATTCGTTCCACTAGGTAGTATTGTTCTTCTAGTACTTTTCGCTATGCCAACAAAGGAAACACTATAAGATTAACTATCTGAAGAATGCTACAAGGACTAAGAAGTTTCAATCTTGCATAGGACTTCTTGAATATTATTGAACAATTTGCTAACACTCCCAGGTCTTTTACTAGATTTGGGAGTGTTCTATAACTGTACAGTATCTACTAGTAAAATAAAAAATGGGAGTATCCTATGATTAATGCGTATAAAAATTTTTTTAAGAATTATGCAGAGTTCACTGGACGTTCAACGCGGCCAGATTACTGGTGGGTTTGGCTAGGAAACTTTATTCTTTCTATTCCTTTCTGGATTATCTATTTCTACACCGTATTTCTTAGTGCCGTGATGGATTCAATAAACGATTCAGTGAGCGAAGCGACTTTTATGGTATTTGGCTTAGTTGTTATTATTTATGCAGTTTTCTACCTAGCAATCTTAGTGCCAACACTAGCTTTGTCGGTTCGCCGTTTGCGTGATGCTGGATTCCACTGGGCCTTTATCTTCCTTCGCTTCGTCCCTATGGGAGGGATTGCCCTTTTGATTTTACATGCTATGCCGACAAAAGAAACTGAAGTGGTAAACTATAGTGAACCTCAGGCAGTTAATGTCGAAGAAGTCATCGAGGTGACACCGTTCGAAGAATCAGATAAGAACTAAAAGATTTCGGTTTTACGGTTGAATCTTGTCTAGTAGTTCTCATGCCTTGTTTAAGATCTAATACGGAGTATTCTATGATTAACGCTTATAAAAATTTCTTTAAAGGGTTTTTAGATTTCACAGGCCGTTCAACGCGTCCGGATTTTTGGTGGGTTTGGATAATGAACAGTGTTTTATCCATTCCTCTTTATATTACCTATTTTCAGGCTGTCTTTACTGAAGAAGAAGTAGCAGACCCTATCGCAAGTGTGGGAATTCTGAGTTTTTATATCATTTTTTATTTAGTGATATTCATACCAAGTATCGCTCTAAGAATTCGTCGTTTACGTGACGCAGGCTTTCACTGGGCCTTCATTTTTCTCGCTTTCGCTCCAATGGGAGGATTTATTCTTTTAGTCCTGCTGGCAATGCCAACCAAGGAAGTAACTAACTAATAAATGACAGATCAAAGCAAGCACAAATTAAAAAACACTCCAATTTAATTGGAGTGTTTTTTGTTTAGGATTTCAATTATAGTTGACGTAAAATGTCTGCTGGTTGATGTGCGACCCAGTCAGGTTGATAGGTCATGAGGTCCTTCTCGTCACCAAATCCCCAAGTAACCGCTAGTTTTTTAATGCTAGTTTCTTGGGCGCCAATCATATCAAATTTAGTATCTCCGATAAGGACCACTTTTTCTGGGTCCAAGTTATGAGTTGCCAAAGCTTGACGAATGACGTCTGCCTTGTGCACTGCTTGAGGACTTGAACCATAGATGCCGTCAAAGAAATGATCGATTTCAAAATTAGCTGTCATATGGACTGCTGTCGGAGTATTTTTTGTTGTCGTGATATAGAGAGGATATTGTTGAGCTAGTTCAGTGAGTAGTTCCTTGATTTGTGGAAAGAGCTGGGCTTCGTAAACTCCTTTTTCCTTATAATAGGAGCGATAAAGCTGGATAGCTGACTCAATCTGCTCAGTTGGTAAGCAACTAGCGAAACTAGTTTCTAAAGGAGGTCCCATAAAACCACGGATGGTTTTTGCATCTGGACTAGGGACTCCCAGTTGTTCAAAAGTATAGGTGAAGCCATTGTGAATACCGATAGAGCTGTCCACAAGGGTTCCATCTAAGTCGAAAAAGATGGCTGATAAGGATGACATTGATTCTCCTAGTAATCTTGAAATTATTCGCCGAAGATTTCTTTTTGAAGGCGACGGCCTGTCGGTGTGGCTGCGAGACCACCTTCGGCAGTTTCACGAAAGGCAGTTGGGAGGCTAGAGCCTACTTGGTACATGGCATCAATGACTTCGTCAACGGGAATTTTTGATTCGATACCAGCTAGAGCCATATCAGCTGCGATGAAGGCGAAGCTTGCTCCCATGGCATTACGCTTAACGCATGGGACTTCAACCAAACCTGCAACGGGATCGCAGATAAGACCGAGCATATTTTTGATAACAAACGCGATAGCCTGACTCGCTTGATAAGGAGTTCCACCTGCAGCCAGGGTTAGGGCAGCAGCGCTCATGGCAGAGGCAGATCCAACTTCGGCTTGACAGCCTCCTTCGGCTCCCGAGATAGAGGCATTGTTAGCAATGACGAGCCCAAAAGCACCAGCAGCAAAGAGAAAATCTAGTTGTTGTTCATGTGTTAAATTTAACTTTTGAATAGCAGATGTGAGAACTGCAGGAAGACAACCTGCGCTACCTGCGGTCGGTGTCGCACAAACAAGGCCCATCTTGGCATTGTGCTCATTAACGGCAATGGCGTTACGGGCGGCAGATAAGACAGTGAAGTCTGATAAGGTCTTTCCTTTTTTGATGTAATGATCTAGCTTGGCAGCGTCACCACCTGTCAAACCGCTACGAGATTTCTTTTCGCTGAGACCAAGCTCGACGGAAGCTTTCATAACCTCAAGATTGCGTTCCATGAGGAGGAGAACTTCTTCTCGCTCACGACCAGTTAGCTCAAACTCAGTTGTAATCATGAGTTCAGCAACATTTCCTTGAAAATCTAGTTCGGCTTGTTCGACTAATTCTTTGATAGAGTAAAACATATTTTCTCCTATTGAAAGAAATTGACATTGTGCAAATGAGGAATTTTACGAATTTCTTCGATAGATTCTTCACAGTTGCGACTATCAACTTCGATAATCATAATGGCTTTCTCCCCGGCCTTTTCTCGGGTCACATTCATTTGGGCGATGTTGATGCCAAAGCGTGATAGGGCCTCTGTCACATGAGCAATCATACCTGGAACATCTTGATGAACGATGATAATAGTAGGTGTATTCATGTTGAGGGATACCGCAAAACCATTGAGTTCTGTCACCTGGATATTTCCACCGCCGATTGAAATTCCTGTTACGCTGATAGTCTTACGATCGTTCTTAACAGTGATTTTCGTAGTATTTGGGTGGGGAGCATTACTGTCCTTTTGGATGGTCCATACGATTTTAATGCCACGCTTATGAGCAATTTCTAAACTATTTGGAATTTCAGGGTCATCGGTATCCATTCCTAATATCCCAGCTACAAGGGCAAGGTCTGTCCCGTGTCCACGATAGGTTTTTGCAAAAGAGTTAAAAAGCTGGAATTCAACTTCAGTTGGAGTATCATCAAAGATAGATGAAACGATTTTACCGATACGAACAGCTCCCGCCGTGTGACTACTAGATGGCCCAATCATGACTGGTCCAATGATATCAAAGACAGATTGAAAACGAAGTGATTGCATCTGTTTCCCCTTAAAAAGATTCTTACTTCTATTATAGCAAAGATTAGATGTAAGTGCTTAATTACTTTCTGAAATATATAAAAAGATTAAAAAGCTTTTATAACAAGGGTTTTGTAACAAAAAGTGGCTTTTTTAAGTAAATAAATCACAGTTTTGTAACATTTCTACACAAATTCGTTAACAAATAGTAACATTAGAAAGGTATCATGGTAGTATAAGAAAAAAGGAGAACTTTTTTAAATGAAATTAAACATTAAGACTAAACTTGCAGGATTTGCAGTTGTACTTGCTTTCCTTGCACCATCACTTACTTTTGCACAAGAAACAAAAACTTATACAGTTAAACCTGGAGATACTCTTTCAGAAATTGCTGAGACTTACAACACAACAGTTGAAAAATTAGCTAAATTGAACAACATTAAAAATGTTGACCTTATCTTTGTTGACCAAGTATTGGTTATCGATGGGGCAGCTCCAGTTGCTGAAACTACAACAACAGAAGCTCCTGTAGCAGAAGTTGAAGAAACTCCAGCAGTTGCTGAAACTGTTGTAGAAGAAACTACATACGAAGAAACTTACGAAGCTCCAGCTCAAGCACCTGCAGCAACAGAAAGCTACTCAGCTCCAGCTGCAACTGTAAGCGGATCTGAAGCAGAAGCGAAAGAATGGATCGCTCAAAAAGAATCAGGAGGTAGCTACACAGCGACAAACGGACGTTACATCGGACGTTACCAATTGACAGATTCTTACTTGAATGGCGACTACTCAGCTGAAAACCAAGAACGTGTAGCAGACGCTTATGTTGCTGGACGTTACGGTTCATGGACAGCTGCTAAGAACTTCTGGCTTAACAACGGTTGGTATTAAGAAGATATAGAAAAGGAAGTCTCAATGACTTTCTTTTTTGTTTACAAAGATATCAACTTCTCGCTCTAGTTCTGTTAGTAAGTGTTCATTTTCTACTAGCTTAGCTAAGGAGAGTCCATTTTGTATCAACTGAGCATCATTAGTACAAATGACTATACGAATATAGGAAAACGCAAGTGTGTCATACCGTTTGCTTATTTTTGCTTCCTCCAAGAGAGTGTAGCAAAGCTGTTTGTAAACTAACTTATCACCATTGTAAAGATAAAGAGTTGAGAGATTCAGCAGCAACATCATATTTTGTCATTTTCATTATATCTAAGCATGTCTACTAGTCCAATAATTGGACTAGTGATTGGACATACTGAAATAAATCCAATAAATTCTATTATTATAGCTCTTAGTACGATATGGGCATTAATTTTGATATTATCAAGGGTGTATAGAAAATATTTTTATAGAGACGAAGATGACTAAAGTTTTTATCAATAATTGGCTCCATAATATCTATAGGGAATTTACCTACTACAAATATCATAGAGCCCTAAAAAAGAGCCGTTTAAGGCTCTTTTTGTGTGTTTACATTTGATGAGAGATCATTATAAACATTGGTGTTGAGGGCTTACAAGTTTATGGGATTTCGACATCTAGATTATTAGTTAGACGAACTGGTTGTATCGCTATTAGACTCTGATTGAGAACCTGAAGAATCAGCAGTTTGACCTCCTGTATTAGCGCTATTATCTCCTCCACTACTAGTACTACCAGATGAAGACTGCTCAGCTGCAGGTGCTTGGGAATTAGATATGCTTCCATTTGTTTCTGGATAGCTTTGAATATAGCTACTATCTTCTGAACGGTTGGCTTCTATTCCGGCATCTCTAGTAGTCGTTTCTGTTTGGGTAGTTTTTTCTTCTTCTTTTTTGGTCAAGACTTCAACTTGTTTTTGGAATTTAGAGATTAGTTCTTGAATTGGTTTTATCTTTTCTTCAAGAGCAACTTGGTCGCTGGCAGAATTAATGTTTTTAATGATGTCTATTATTTTTTGCAAGGAAGTGATGGCTGTCTCAAGTGTTTGTTTATCTTGAAACTGGCTATCAGAATCCTTTATATCTAATTTCAAAGCTTTTTCACTATAATGATTTGTGACTTTATCGGCAGTAGAAGCGAGAAAGTCTGCTAATGTCTTTTTGCCTTCATCAGTAGTTGGTTTTAATTCTTGAATTTTTTTCCAATCTTCTATAATAGTTTCAGAATCAATATTGAAGTCTTTAATGGCGTTTTTTACTTGTTCGACATCTTGTTGATTTTTTTGTTGTTTGATGAGAGCAACGTTCCCTCTCTCTGCTTGGATTTTTTCTTGATGGAGGACTAAGCCTGTCAAAAGTCCAATACCTGCAATAAGTGTAATAATAAAAATAGTATTTTTTGATTTTAGAATATCTTTGTAGTTGTTCACATTAGTTCTACGCACATGGATGATGGTGTATATATGGAATCATGTGCGCATTCCTCCTTATTAAAGTATATCATTTTTAGTTGATTTTAAAAATAAGTTTTTAAAGAGAATAGAGATTTAGGAATGGATTGATTTTTTTGTATCCTATCTTCATGTATTTATAAAAGAGGTGGCTAGGTTTGTCAGCATCTTCCTTGTCTTCTCTAACCAAGCATGTTATAATGAAAACTGCTCAAACGACCTTCAATCGTGATAGCAAACACGACCTTCAATCGTGAATAAACGAATAGATGGGAGAACTACCATGAGTGATAACTCTAAAACACGTGTTGTCGTGGGGATGAGTGGTGGTGTTGATTCGTCGGTGACGGCTCTCTTACTCAAAGAACAGGGCTACGATGTGATCGGTATCTTCATGAAGAACTGGGACGACACAGATGAAAACGGCGTCTGTACGGCGACCGAAGATTACAAGGATGTGGCTGCAGTGGCAGACCAACTTGGCATTCCTTACTACTCTGTCAATTTTGAAAAAGAGTACTGGGACCGCGTTTTTGAGTATTTCCTAGCGGAATACAGAGCAGGACGCACGCCAAATCCAGACGTTATGTGTAACAAGGAAATCAAGTTTAAGGCCTTTTTGGACTATGCCATGACCTTGGGAGCAGACTATGTAGCAACTGGACACTATGCCCGTGTGGCGCGTGATGAGGATGGCATCGTTCACATGCTTCGTGGCGTGGATAATGGCAAGGATCAGACCTATTTCCTCAGCCAACTTTCACAAGAACAATTACAAAAGACCATGTTCCCACTGGGACATTTGGAAAAGCCTGAAGTTCGCAAACTAGCAGAAGAAGCAGGTCTTGCGACTGCTAAGAAGAAAGATTCAACAGGGATTTGCTTTATCGGAGAAAAGAACTTTAAAGAATTTCTCAGCAACTACCTACCAGCCCAGCCTGGTCGCATGATGACTGTAGATGGTCGCGATATGGGCGAGCATGCAGGACTGATGTATTATACGATCGGTCAGCGTGGAGGACTTGGTATCGGTGGTCAACACGGTGGGGATAATGCCCCTTGGTTCGTTGTTGGAAAGGACTTGAGCCAAAATATCCTCTATGTAGGACAAGGTTTCTATCATGAAGCGCTCATGTCAACCAGTTTAGAGGCTAGTCAAGTCCACTTTACTCGTGACATGCCAGAGGAATTTACGCTCGAATGTACGGCTAAATTCCGCTACCGTCAGCCAGACTCGAAGGTGACTGTACATGTCAAAGGAGACAAGGCAGTGGTCATTTTTGCAGAACCACAACGCGCCATTACACCAGGACAGGCAGTTGTCTTTTACGATGGTGAAGAATGTCTCGGTGGTGGTTTGATTGACAATGCCTACCGTGATGGCAAGGTTTGTCAGTACATTTAGATTGACAAATTTTCTCAATTTGCTACAATAATAAAAGCAATAGAAATGATGGTCAAAGCTCATGGATGTTGCAGGCTTTTTTGTCCTGCACTTCTTACGAGTTTTGACTGTTTTTGTGTCGTTTAAAGGAAAGGACAAAAATGACTCAACAAGACTTTCGGACAAAGGTGGGAAACACTGTTTTTGGTGTTCGGGCAACAGCCTTGATTCTCCAAAATCATAAGCTCCTAGTCACCAAAGATAAGGACCAGTATTACACCATCGGCGGTGCTATTCAAGTCAACGAAAGAACGGAAGATGCGGTAGTCCGTGAGGTGAGGGAAGAACTGGATGTCAAAGCTCAAGCTGGACAACTAGCTTTCGTGGTTGAAAATCGTTTTGAGGAAGACGGTGTTCACTATCACAATATCGAGTTTCATTATTTAGTAGACTTGCTTGAAGATGCTCCATTGACTATGCAGGAAGACGAAAAAACGCAGCCTTGTGAGTGGATTGACTTGGACAAGCTTGAGGATATTCGGCTGGTTCCAGCCTTTTTAAAGACAGCCCTGCCTGATTGGAACGGACAACTAAGACACATTCATCTTGAGGAATAGGAGAGAAAATGACTTATAATTTTACAGAAGAATACGATATTATTGTAATTGGTGCGGGACATGCTGGGGTAGAAGCCTCTCTAGCTGCTAGCCGTATGGGTTGTAAGGTCTTGCTTGCGACTATCAACATCGAAATGTTGGCTTTCATGCCTTGTAATCCTTCTATCGGTGGCTCTGCCAAGGGAATTGTTGTGCGTGAGGTAGATGCCCTGGGCGGCGAAATGGCCAAGACTATTGATAAAAGCTATATCCAGATGAAGATGCTCAACACTGGGAAAGGACCTGCTGTTCGTGCTCTTCGTGCGCAGGCTGACAAGGAACTTTACTCTAAGGAAATGCGCAAAACGGTTGAAAATCAAGAAAATCTCACCCTTCGTCAAACCATGATTGATGAGATTTTGGTGGAAGATGGTAAGGTTGTCGGTGTTCGTACAGCGACCCATCAAGAGTATGCTGCAAAGGCTGTTATCGTGACCACAGGGACAGCCCTCCGTGGGGAAATCATCATCGGAGATCTCAAGTATTCATCAGGTCCAAACCACAGTCTGGCTTCTATTAACCTAGCTGATAATCTCAAGGAACTTGGACTTGAAATCGGTCGTTTCAAGACAGGAACTCCACCGCGCGTCAAGGCTTCCTCTATCAACTATGATGTGACAGAGATTCAGCCAGGAGATGAAACACCAAATCACTTTTCTTATACTTCACGTGATGAGGATTATGTTAAAGACCAAGTGCCGTGCTGGTTGACCTATACCAATGGTACCAGTCATGAGATTATCCAAAACAACCTCCATCGTGCGCCTATGTTTACAGGTGTGGTCAAGGGAGTGGGACCTCGTTACTGTCCATCAATTGAGGACAAGATTGTGCGTTTTGCAGACAAGGAACGCCACCAACTTTTCCTTGAGCCAGAAGGACGAAACACAGAAGAAGTTTATGTCCAAGGACTTTCAACCAGTCTTCCTGAGGATGTCCAGCGTGATCTGGTTCATTCTATCAAAGGTTTGGAAAATGCAGAGATGATGCGTACAGGTTATGCTATTGAGTATGACATGGTCTTGCCTCATCAATTGCGTGCGACTCTGGAAACCAAGAAAATCTCAGGACTTTTCACAGCTGGTCAGACAAATGGTACATCTGGTTACGAAGAGGCAGCAGGCCAAGGGATTATCGCAGGTATCAATGCGGCTCTGAAAATCCAAGGCAAGCCTGAGTTAATTTTGAAGCGCAGTGACGGCTATATCGGGGTGATGATTGATGACTTGGTGACCAAGGGAACCATTGAACCCTACCGTCTCTTGACCAGTCGTGCAGAATACCGCCTCATCCTCCGTCATGACAATGCTGATATGCGTTTGACAGAAATGGGGCGCGAGATTGGTCTTGTGGACGATGAACGTTGGGCTCGTTTTGAAATCAAGAAAAATCAATTTGAAAATGAAATGAAGCGTTTGGATAGCATCAAACTCAAGCCGGTCAAGGAAACTAACGCTAAGGTTGAAGCGATGGGCTTCAAGCCATTGACAGATGCGGTGACTGCCAAGGAATTCCTTCGTCGTCCTGAAGTTTCTTACCAAGATGTGGTAGCCTTCATCGGACCTGCTGCCGAAGAATTAGATGACAAGATTATCGAATTGATTGAAACCGAAATCAAGTACGAAGGCTATATCTCAAAAGCCATGGATCAGGTTGCCAAGATGAAACGCATGGAAGAAAAACGAATTCCAGCGAATATTGACTGGGATGATATTGACTCTATCGCGACTGAAGCTCGTCAGAAGTTCAAGCTTATCAATCCAGAAACCATCGGCCAAGCTAGCCGTATTTCAGGTGTAAACCCAGCAGATATTTCCATTCTTATGGTGTACTTAGAAGGTAAAAATCGAAGTATTTCTAAAAACTTAGAAAAAAAAGCTGACTAAAAATAAAAAGCTGAATTCTCTATTGAGGGCTTCAGCTTTTTTAGTTTTTTCTTCATTTTTCGAATTAAGAGAAAAGGAGAAATGACTATGCTGACAGTAGAAGAAAAAATTTTTTTAGAAGCCTATAAAAAAGCGTCTTATCATCGTTTTTATGAGATTGAATACTTCGCTAATCTCTGTAAAAAGCTGAACAAATGCCCTCAGCAGGCTGACAAGAACTAGACTTTTTGATATACTAGAACAAATTAAAATATAGGAGAGAGCGAATGAACGTATATGGCAGATTAGAAGACGAACCAATCCCAACTTGGACTGGAAATCAAGATAATTCAGGTGGGGGAGAGGTGCGAGAAGAGTTTGAAACACGACAATCTGCTCGCTTACCATTATTCAAAATCCTAATTTGGAGCACTTTAGCGGTACTTGTGTCTGTAGCTCTTCCTTTTGTGCTAGGATTGACTAGTCCAGAGCAGGCTCAAGATTTCTATATTGGATGGGCTATGCATCAGAGTGGGGATATCTACGCAGATTATTTTGGGACTAGTGGCCTCCTCTATTACTTTTTACAGTATTTAACCAAGGGCAGTATTTTGTTTGCCGTCTTTAATTGGTTAGCCTTAGTAGGTGCCGGATTCTTTCTTTTCCGTTCTGCTTTCAATCTGACTGGACAAGATAAGCAATCGCAACAAGTATTGACAGTCTTTTATGTCCTGGCTAGTGCTCTTAGTTTTGGTGGAGGCTATGCAACTATTCTTGCACTCCCATTCTTGTTTTATGCCTTAAGTTTAGTAACATCTTATTTGGCAGAACCAAGCCTTGACAAAGGATTTATCCGTATTGGAGCTAGCTTAGCTCTAGCATTTTTCTTTGCACCTTTGGTCACAACTTTATACGCCTTTGTCTTGTTTTTTGCTGTAACAGCTTTTAATGTTGGTCGCAATAATTTAGCTCATGGTGTTTATCAATTTTTTGCAGCGGGCCTTGGTTTTTCAATCTTCTTTTATCCAATCGGATATTATACAGCTTATAAAGGCAGTTTCGGAAATGCCATTAGTCAAATCCTCTATCCATTAGATAGTTTAAACTTTACGTCTAACTCAGGATTATTCGACAATATCCTCTTCTATGGATTGTTGTCGATAGGTCTCGGAGTATTGACATTGGCATTGACAGGTCTCTTCAAATATAAACCATTGAAGCAATCGGTCTTATCAATCTCTGCTGCAATAGCTGTCATTTTGGTATTAGTTTTAGAAATTTTTTCTACAGATCTTATCAATGGTAGTCGTATGGTTGAGTTCCTTCCTTTCTTGTCGCTTCTTTTGCTGACACGAATTTCAACAGAGAAGCCAGAAGGAGCGAATCGCCGTAGACGATCTAGAGAAGAAACTTCGGTATGGGGAGCTTTTCTAAAAGGAAATGCCTATCTGCCAATTTTAGCTCTGGCTTACCTATTTTTAGCACCTGTAGTATCACGATATTTGCTCCATGCGGAACAATATCAAGAACGTACAAGCATTGAATCTAAGGTCAAAGGGGAAACTCAAGCTACAGATCGTATCTATGTTTGGGACAATCTGACAAGTAGCTATAAAGCTAGCGAACGCTTGTCAGCTAGTCAGTTGCTATCGCCTAGATTGCATACAGGACTTGATGCAAATCGTACTAAACTTGTAAATGATCTACGAGATAATCAACCAAAGATGATTGTGGTGAATACAAAAACAAGCCTATGGACAGAAGTTGAGCAGCTCTTAGCTGAAAATTATCAAGCGGTTCAAAGTAAATTCAAAGATTTTAAACTCTACAAATTAAAATAAAAACTATCAATATCTTGTGTAATTTTAAAAAAAAATTTATTTTTTGACACAAGATATTGATTTTTATTTTTTTAGTGATATAATACTTTTTAGAATCAATATTATATTTAAGAAAAGGGTATGGATATGATTGTATTGGAAGAGAAGGCTGTCCCTGATCCGACTTTATTCGTTGAAAAACGTGACGGCAGACGTGTAATTTTTGATGTAGACAAGATTGACAAAGCGCTTCATAAGGCTGCTGAAAAGGTTATGGATGTAACCCCTTTGGTTGAAAAACGACTTAGTACCCTAGTTGAACGTATCGTTGAAGAAATTCATAGCCGTTTCCCACAAGGTGTAAAAATCTATGAAATCCAAAACATCGTAGAGCACGAATTGTTGGAAGCCAAAGAATACGCTTTGGCCGAGGAGTATATCACCTATCGGACTCAAAGGGATTTTGAGCGCTCAAAAGCGACAGATATCAACTTTAGTATTCATAAACTTCTTGACAAAGATCAGGCAGTTGTCAATGAAAATGCCAATAAAGACAGTGATGTCTTTAACACTCAGCGTGATTTGACGGCAGGGATTGTTGGGAAATCCATCGGACTTCAAATGCTTCCTAAACATGTGGCTAATGCCCACCAAAAAGGGGATATCCACTATCATGATTTGGACTACAGTCCCTATACCCCTATGACCAACTGCTGTTTGATTGATTTCAAGGGCATGTTGGAAAATGGTTTTAAGATTGGGAATGCTGAGGTAGAGAGTCCCAAGTCTATCCAAACTGCGACAGCACAGATTTCACAAATCATCGCAAACGTTGCTTCTAGCCAGTATGGAGGCTGTTCAGCAGACCGTATCGATGAAGTCTTGGCTCCTTATGCAGAGAAGAATTATCAAAAGCACCTCAAGGATGCGGAGGAATGGGTTCTGCCTGACAAGCGCCAAGAATATGCCTGGAAGAAAACCCAAAAAGACATCTACGATGCCATGCAATCTCTAGAGTACGAGATTAATACCCTCTTTACATCAAATGGGCAAACGCCATTTACCTCTCTGGGTTTCGGTCTAGGAACCAGTCGTTTTGAACGTGAAATTCAAAAGGCAATCCTGAACATTCGTATCAAGGGGCTTGGTTCAGAACACCGTACAGCCATCTTCCCTAAACTCATCTTTACTCTTAAAAGAGGTCTTAACTTAGAGGAAGGCTCGCCTAACTACGACATCAAGCAGTTGGCTCTTGAGTGTGCAACTAAGCGCATGTACCCGGATGTCTTGTCTTATGATAAGATTGTCGAGTTGACTGGTTCTTTCAAAGTTCCGATGGGATGCCGTTCATTCCTTCAAGGATGGAAGGATGAAAATGGAGTAGAAGTCAATTCGGGCCGTATGAACCTAGGGGTCGTGACAGTCAATCTTCCTCGTATCGCCCTTGAATCCGAAGGCGACCTGAACAAGTTCTGGGAAATCTTTAACGAGCGCATGAATATCGCGGAAGATGCTTTGGTTTACCGTGTGGACAGAACCAAGGAAGCCACTCCAGCTAATGCACCAATTCTTTATCAATATGGAGCCTTCGGACGTCGTCTTGGAAAAGAAGAAAGTGTTGATCAACTCTTTAAGAATCGTCGTGCAACTATTTCTCTGGGCTATATTGGCTTGTACGAGGTGGCGACAGTCTTCTTTGGTAATCATTGGGAAAATAATCCAGAAGCCAAAGAGTTCACCCTTGATATTATTCGCGATATGAAACGTCGAGTAGAAGAATGGTCTGACCAATATGGTTACCATTTCTCTATCTATTCAACGCCGTCTGAAAGTTTGACAGATCGTTTCTGTCGCTTGGATACGGAGAAATTCGGCTCTATTCCGGATATTACAGATAAAGAATACTACACAAATTCCTTCCATTATGATGTGCGTAAAAATCCAACTCCTTTTGAAAAACTAGATTTTGAAAAGGTTTATCCAGAAGCGGGTGCATCAGGTGGATTCATCCACTACTGTGAGTATCCAGTTCTTCAACAAAATCCAAAGGCTTTGGAAGCTGTATGGGACTATGCTTATGACCGGGTAGGTTATCTCGGAACTAATACTCCGATTGACCGTTGCTACAAGTGTGATTTTGAAGGAGATTTTGAACCGACAGAGAGAGGATTTGCTTGTCCTAACTGTGGGAATAACGATCCTAAAACAGTAGATGTGGTTAAACGGACCTGTGGCTATCTTGGGAACCCACAAGCGCGTCCGATGGTCAATGGACGCCACAAGGAAATTGCTGCGCGTGTCAAACACATGAACGGTTCTACTATCAAAACAGCAGGACATGAAGTAAGAAATTAGAAAGAGATAGCATGGGAAAATATCAATTAGATGATAAAGGCAAGGCCTTGGTTCAACGATTCCACGAAAAACATTCAAAGGGTGGAGTTAATAAAAAAGACAGAGTAGCTAGCCTTAGAGAACAGTTTTTAAACAAAAATAAGAAAAAGTGAGAGTCCCCTCTCACTTTTCTCATAGCGGGAGGAATACATGGAATTACGCAGACCAACATTGGAAGATAAAGAAACAATTTTAGAGATGATGGCAGAGTTTGAACAGACTCAATCAGCCCACGATGGTGGATTTTGGGATGCTGAGAACTTTGATTATGAGGAGTGGCTAGAAACTAACCTTAATAAAGAAATGGGAATAAAATTGCCTGAAAATCGTGTTCCATCAATTCAGTTCGTATTGTTTGATAAATCAGATCATGCTTTAGGTTTTTTAAATTTACGGCTGAGACTAAATGAGGGATTGCTGAATCATGCTGGCCATATCGGCTATTCCATCCGCCCTTCTGAAAGGGGAAAAGGTTACGCCAAAGAATCCCTCCGACAAGGTCTACAAATTGCCAAGGAAAAGAATATCAAACGAGCGCTTGTGACATGTAGCACGGAAAATCAGGCCAGCAGAGCTGTTATCTTAGCTAATGGTGGGAAGTTAGAGGATGTTCGAAATGGAACGGAGCGCTATTGGATAGAGTTGGAGTAGAAAGTATGACATGGAATACACCAAAACCAGGTGAGTGGAAGAGTGAAGAGCTGAGCCAAGGTCGAATCATCGATTACAAGGCTTTCAACTTTGTCGATGGCGAAGGAGTCCGCAATTCTCTCTATGTAGCAGGCTGTATGTTTCACTGTGAAGGTTGCTACAATGTAGCCACCTGGTCTTTCAATGCAGGAATTCCTTATACGCCAGAATTAGAAGAACAAATCATGGCAGACTTGGCCCAGCCTTATGTTCAAGGGTTAACTTTGCTAGGAGGAGAACCATTCCTAAATACAGGTATCCTTCTGCCTCTTGTGAAACGTATTCGGAAAGAATTGCCTGACAAAGATATCTGGTCTTGGACGGGCTACACTTGGGAAGAGATGATATTGGAGACACCTGATAAACGGGAGCTCTTGTCAATGATTGATATCTTGGTTGATGGACGGTATGATAAAAGCAAGCGTAATCTAATGCTTCAATTCCGTGGCTCTTCCAATCAACGAATTATCGATGTACAAAAATCCCTCAAAAGTGGGCAAGTGGTGATCTGGGACAAGCTTAACGATGGAAAAGAAAGCTATGAACAGGTGAAGAGAGAATGAAGAAAAAAGACTTAATAGAGCAACTGGTCTCAGAAATAGACTCAGGAAGAATTAGGACGCTAGGGATCTACGGTCATGGGGCTTCAGGTAAATCAACCTTCGCTCAGGAATTATATCAAGCCATAGATTCTACTACAGTAAATTTGCTAGAAACAGATCCCTACATAACCTCAGAACGTCACCTGGTAGTACCAAAGCAAGCACCTGATCAAAAGGTGACAGCTTGTCTGCCAGTGGCGCATGAACTGGCAAGTTTGCAGAGAGATATTCTAGCCTTGCAAGCGGGTATGGATGTCTTAACAATCGAAGAACCTTGGAAGGCTAGTGAGGTCTTATCGGGAGCAAAACCAATTCTGATAGTCGAAGGGATGTCTGTGGGTTTTCTTCCAAAGGAACTCTTTGACAAAACCATTTGTTTCTACACGGATGAAGAGACAGAATTAAAGAGGCGTCTAGCTCGAGATACGGCTGTGAGAAATGGCGATGCATCCTTTATATTGGCTAGTCAGCAAATGAGACGAGAACAGTATCTGCAATATTATAAAGAAACCGAGTCAAAAACAGATATCTTGATAAATCAATCGAATGATAAATTTCAGATCGAAACGAATATTATGAATACTATATAGAAGAAAAAATAAAAATTTGCTCTTCATTTATGCTTTTTTGAGATAAGGGGCAATAAGAAAACAGTTTCATCTAAAAAATTTAAAAAATCCTGTCAAATCCCTTGCAATCGCAGGGGCTTTGTGTTATTCTATTATGGTGCTGTAAATTACAGCCTTAGCTTTGATGCAAGAGGTTGCGACACGCTCGGTTGCATTGCCACGCAACGCGCGTCGGTTTTCTTGTGGAGCTAGCCTATTATCTTAAATAGACGAAAAGGAGAAAAAGATGGCAAACAAAAAAATCCGTATCCGTTTGAAAGCTTACGAACACCGTACGCTTGACACAGCGGCTGCAAAAATCGTAGAATCAGCTACTCGTACAGGTGCACAAGTTGCGGGTCCAATCCCACTTCCAACTGAGCGTAGCCTCTACACAATCATTCGTGCGACTCACAAATATAAAGATTCTCGCGAACAATTCGAAATGCGTACACACAAACGTTTGATCGATATCATCAACCCAACTCAAAAAACAGTTGACGCTTTGATGAAATTGGATCTTCCAAGTGGTGTAAACGTAGAAATCAAACTTTAATCTAAAATATAAAAGAGCAGAAGCTGGTGTTTCAATTGAATTGAACACGGGCTAAACTCGGTGTGAAAAAGATAAACTTCCTAGTGTCTGTAAGACACTGCGTCAGTTTCCTATTTTCACTTTGAGTTTGACGCCCTTTGTATCTTAGACTTGAGCATAAAAAACGCTCGTTAAAAACTTTTTGAATAAAAAATATAGAAAAGGAACTATTTTCTCATGACAAAAGGAATCTTAGGGAAAAAAGTGGGAATGACTCAAATCTTCACTGAAGCTGGCGAATTGATCCCTGTAACAGTTATCGAAGCAACTCCAAACGTTGTTCTTCAAGTTAAAACTGTTGAAACAGATGGTTACAACGCTATCCAAGTTGGTTTCGATGACAAACGCGAAGTATTGAGCAACAAACCTGCTAAAGGACATGTAGCAAAAGCTAACACGGCTCCTAAGCGCTTCATTCGTGAATTCAAAAACGTTGAAGGCTTGGAAGTTGGTGCTGAAATCACAGTTGAAACTTTCGCAGCTGGAGACATTGTTGATGTAACTGGTACATCTAAAGGTAAAGGTTTCCAAGGTGTTATCAAACGCCACGGACAATCACGTGGCCCTATGGCTCACGGTTCTCGTTACCACCGTCGTCCAGGTTCTATGGGACCTGTTGCACCTAACCGCGTATTCAAAGGTAAAAACCTTGCAGGACGTATGGGTGGCGACCGCGTAACAATTCAAAACCTTGAAGTTGTACAAGTTGTTCCAGAAAAGAACGTTATCCTTATCAAAGGTAACGTACCAGGTGCTAAGAAATCTCTTATCACTATCAAGTCAGCAGTTAAAGCTGGTAAATAATAAGGAAAGGGGAATACAGTCAAAATGGCAAATGTAACATTATTCGACCAAACTGGTAAACAAGCGGGCGAAGTTGTTCTTAACGATGCAATCTTTGGTATCGAACCAAACCAATCTGTTGTGTTTGATGTGATCATCAGCCAACGTGCTAGCCTTCGTCAAGGAACTCACGCAGTTAAAAACCGCTCAGCTGTTTCAGGTGGCGGACGCAAACCATGGCGTCAAAAAGGAACTGGACGTGCTCGTCAAGGTTCTATCCGCTCTCCACAATGGCGTGGTGGTGGAATCGTCTTCGGACCAACTCCACGTAGCTATGCGTACAAACTTCCTCAAAAAGTTCGTCGCCTTGCACTTAAATCTGTTTACTCAGAAAAAGTTGCTGAAAACAAATTTGTAGCCGTTGATTCTCTTGAATTTACAGCTCCAAAAACTGCTGAATTTGCAAAAGTTCTTGCAGCTTTGAGCATCGATTCTAAAGTCCTTGTTATTCTTGAAGAAGGAAACGAATTCGCAGCTCTTTCAGCTCGTAACCTTCCAAACGTGAAAGTTGCGACTGCTACAACTGCAAGTGTTCTTGACATCGCAAATAGTGACAAACTTCTTGTTACTCAAGCAGCTATCTCTAAAATCGAGGAGGTTCTTGCATAATGAATTTGTATGATGTTATCAAAAAACCTGTTATCACTGAAAGCTCAATGGCTCAACTTGAAGCAGGAAAATATGTATTTGAAGTTGACACTCGTGCACACAAACTTTTGATCAAGCAAGCTGTTGAAGCTGCTTTTGAAGGTGTTAAAGTTGCAAATGTTAACACAATCAACGTAAAACCTAAAGCTAAACGTGTTGGACGTTACACTGGTTTTACTAACAAAACTAAAAAAGCTATCATCACTCTTACAGCTGATTCAAAAGCAATCGAGTTGTTTGCTGCTGAAGCTGAATAATCTAAGGAGGAAATATCGTGGGAATTCGTGTTTATAAACCAACAACAAACGGTCGCCGTAATATGACTTCTTTGGATTTCGCTGAAATCACAACAAGCACACCAGAAAAAACTTTGCTTGTTGCTTTGAAGAACAAGGCTGGTCGTAACAACAACGGTCGTATCACTGTTCGTCACCAAGGTGGTGGACACAAACGTTTCTACCGTTTGGTTGACTTCAAACGTAACAAAGACAACGTTGAAGCAGTTGTTAAAACTATCGAGTACGATCCAAACCGTTCTGCAAACATCGCTCTTGTACACTACACTGACGGTGTGAAAGCTTACATCATCGCTCCAAAAGGTCTTGAAGTTGGTCAACGTATCGTTTCAGGTCCTGAAGCAGATATCAAAGTCGGAAACGCACTTCCGCTTGCTAACATCCCAGTTGGTACTTTGATCCACAACATCGAATTGAAACCAGGTCGTGGTGGAGAATTAGTACGTGCTGCTGGAGCTTCTGCTCAAGTATTGGGTCAAGAAGGTAAATACGTTCTTGTTCGTCTTCAATCAGGTGAAGTTCGTATGATTCTTGGAACTTGTCGTGCAACAGTTGGTGTTGTCGGAAACGAACAACATGGACTTGTAAACCTTGGTAAAGCAGGACGTAGCCGTTGGAAAGGTATCCGCCCAACAGTTCGTGGTTCTGTAATGAACCCTAACGATCACCCACACGGTGGTGGTGAAGGTAAAGCACCAGTTGGTCGTAAAGCACCATCAACTCCATGGGGCAAACCTGCTCTTGGTCTTAAAACTCGTAACAAGAAAGCGAAATCTGACAAACTTATCGTTCGTCGTCGCAACGAGAAATAATTTTAAACTAGTCGCTTAAGCAACTAGGAAATTCCGCCAGCTCGGTAGCGCTCGTTGAGAGCGCAAGCCGCTGTGGTACTATATTTAAAGGAGAAAATATAAAAATGGGACGCAGTCTTAAAAAAGGACCTTTCGTCGATGAGCATTTGATGAAAAAAGTTGAAGCTCAAGCTAACGACGAAAAGAAAAAAGTTATCAAAACTTGGTCACGTCGTTCAACGATCTTCCCAAGTTTCATTGGTTACACTATCGCAGTTTATGATGGACGTAAACACGTACCTGTTTACATCCAAGAAGACATGGTAGGTCACAAGCTTGGTGAATTTGCACCAACTCGTACTTACAAAGGTCACGCCGCAGACGACAAGAAGACACGTAGAAAATAAGGAGAACATAAATGGCAGAAATTACTTCAGCTAAAGCAATGGCTCGCACAGTACGTGTTTCACCTCGTAAATCACGTCTTGTTCTTGACAACATCCGTGGTAAAAGCGTAGCCGATGCAATCGCAATTTTGACATTCACTCCAAACAAAGCTGCTGAAATCATCTTGAAAGTGTTGAACTCAGCTGTAGCTAACGCTGAAAACAACTTTGGTTTGGATAAAGCTAACTTGGTAGTATCTGAAGCATTCGCAAACGAAGGACCAACTATGAAACGTTTCCGTCCACGTGCGAAAGGTTCAGCTTCACCAATCAACAAACGTACAGCTCACATCACTGTAGCTGTTGCAGAAAAATAAGGAGGTAAAATCGTGGGTCAAAAAGTACATCCAATTGGTATGCGTGTCGGCATCATCCGTGATTGGGATGCCAAATGGTATGCTGAAAAAGAATACGCGGATTACCTTCATGAAGATCTTGCAATCCGTAAATTCGTTCAAAAAGAACTTGCTGACGCAGCAGTTTCAACTATTGAAATCGAACGCGCAGTAAACAAAGTTAACGTTTCACTTCACACTGCTAAACCAGGTATGGTTATCGGTAAAGGTGGTGCTAACGTTGATGCACTTCGTGCTAAACTTAACAAATTGACTGGAAAACAAGTACACATCAACATCATCGAAATCAAACAACCTGATTTGGATGCTCACCTTGTTGGTGAAGGAATTGCTCGTCAATTGGAGCAACGTGTTGCTTTCCGTCGTGCACAAAAACAAGCAATCCAACGTGCTATGCGTGCTGGAGCTAAAGGAATTAAAACTCAAGTATCAGGTCGTTTGAACGGTGCAGATATCGCCCGTGCAGAAGGATACTCTGAAGGTACAGTTCCACTTCACACACTTCGCGCAGATATCGATTACGCTTGGGAAGAAGCAGATACTACATACGGTAAACTTGGTGTTAAAGTATGGATCTACCGTGGTGAAGTTCTTCCAGCTCGTAAAAACACTAAAGGAGGTAAATAACCAATGTTAGTACCTAAACGTGTTAAACACCGTCGTGAATTCCGTGGTAAAATGCGCGGTGAAGCTAAAGGTGGAAAAGAAGTAGCATTCGGTGAATACGGTCTTCAAGCTACAACTAGCCACTGGATCACTAACCGCCAAATCGAAGCTGCTCGTATCGCCATGACTCGTTACATGAAACGTGGTGGTAAAGTTTGGATTAAAATCTTCCCACACAAATCATATACAGCTAAAGCTATCGGGGTTCGTATGGGATCTGGTAAAGGGGCACCTGAAGGTTGGGTAGCACCAGTTAAACGTGGTAAAGTAATGTTTGAAGTTGCTGGTGTATCTGAAGAGATCGCTCGCGAAGCGCTTCGTCTTGCAAGCCACAAATTGCCAGTTAAATGTAAATTCGTAAAACGTGAAGCAGAATAAGGAGAAGGCATGAAACTTAATGAAGTAAAAGAATTTGTTAAAGAACTTCGTGGTCTTTCTCAAGAAGAACTCGCGAAGCGCGAAAACGAATTGAAAAAAGAATTGTTCGAACTTCGTTTCCAAGCTGCTACTGGTCAATTAGAACAAACAGCTCGCTTGAAAGAAGTTAAAAAACAAATCGCTCGTATCAAAACAGTTCAATCTGAAGCGAAATAATAGACTAGGGAAGGAGAAATTTCAATGGAACGCAATAATCGTAAAGTTCTTGTTGGACGTGTTGTATCTGACAAAATGGACAAGACAATCACAGTTGTAGTTGAAACAAAACGTAACCACCCAGTCTATGGTAAACGTATTAACTACTCTAAAAAATACAAAGCACATGATGAAAACAATGTTGCCAAAGAAGGCGATATCGTACGTATCATGGAAACTCGCCCGCTTTCAGCTACAAAACGTTTCCGTCTTGTAGAAGTTGTTGAAGAAGCGGTTATCATCTAATCAAGCCTGAAAGGAGAAAACTGAAATGATTCAAACAGAAACTCGTTTGAAAGTCGCAGACAACAGCGGTGCACGCGAAATCTTGACTATCAAAGTTCTTGGTGGTTCTAAACGTAAATTTGCGAACATCGGTGATGTTATTGTGGCATCTGTAAAACAAGCTACTCCTGGTGGTGCGGTTAAAAAAGGTGACGTTGTTAAAGCAGTTATCGTTCGTACTAAATCAGGTGCTCGTCGTGCTGATGGTTCATACATCAAATTTGACGAAAACGCAGCAGTTATCATCCGTGACGACAAAACTCCTCGCGGAACACGTATCTTTGGCCCAGTTGCACGTGAATTGCGTGAAGGTGGCTTCATGAAGATCGTGTCACTTGCTCCAGAAGTACTTTAATCAATAAAAAAACAAACACAGTCCCCTGGCCTAGCCAGGGTGCCCATTGGGCGTAAGAATAAAAGGAGAAAAAAATGTTTGTAAAAAAAGGCGACAAAGTTCGCGTAATCGCTGGTAAAGATAAGGGAACAGAAGCTGTTGTCCTTACTGCCCTTCCAAAAGTAAACAAAGTTATCGTTGAAGGTGTTAACATCGTTAAGAAACACCAACGTCCAACAAACGAACTTCCTCAAGGTGGTATCATCGAGAAGGAAGCAGCTATCCACGTATCAAACGTTCAAGTTTTGGACAAAAATGGTGTAGCTGGTCGTGTTGGTTACAAATTTGTAGACGGTAAAAAAGTTCGCTACAACAAAAAATCAGGCGAAGTGCTTGATTAATCACGAAGGAAAGGAGAAGTATAATGGCAAATCGTTTAAAAGAAAAATATCTTAATGAAGTAGTTCCTGCTTTGACAGAACAATTCAACTACTCATCAGTGATGGCTGTGCCTAAAGTAGATAAGATCGTTTTGAACATGGGTGTCGGTGAAGCTGTATCAAACGCTAAAAGCCTTGAAAAAGCTGCTGAAGAATTGGCACTTATCTCAGGTCAAAAACCACTTATCACTAAAGCTAAAAAATCAATCGCCGGCTTCCGTCTTCGTGAAGGTGTAGCGATCGGTGCAAAAGTTACCCTTCGTGGTGAACGTATGTACGAATTCTTGGATAAATTGGTTTCAGTTTCACTTCCACGTGTGCGTGACTTCCACGGTGTTCCAACAAAATCATTTGACGGACGCGGAAACTACACACTTGGTGTGAAAGAACAATTGATTTTCCCAGAAATCAACTTTGATGACGTTGACAAAACTCGCGGTCTTGACATCGTTATCGTTACTACTGCTAACACTGACGAAGAGTCACGTGCATTGCTTACAGGCCTTGGAATGCCTTTTGCAAAATAATATAGGAGGTATAACTAATGGCTAAAAAATCTATGATTGCTAAGAACAAACGCCCAGCGAAGTTCTCTACTCAAGCATACACTCGCTGTGAACGTTGTGGACGTCCACACTCAGTTTACCGCAAGTTTAAACTTTGCCGTGTTTGCTTCCGTGAATTGGCATATAAAGGTCAAATCCCTGGTGTAACAAAAGCATCTTGGTAATATCATGATACAAAGAGCGTAACAACCCCAGCAAAAATAGGAGATTTGGTTCAGGAGCGATTCTCCAAGACAAATCTATCTTTTTTGCCCAGGTTGTAGCTCGTGTTCAAATGAGATTATCTTGTTTGAATGTGTCAATACTATCTGAGCCCAGCTCAATCATTAACTAGCAAGTGCAACTTGCAAACTACTAGTAAGAGGAGAAAATAAAATGGTTATGACTGACCCAATCGCAGACTTCCTAACTCGTATTCGTAACGCTAACCAAGCAAAACACGAAGTACTTGAAGTACCTGCATCAAACATCAAAAAAGGAATTGCTGAAATCCTTAAACGCGAAGGTTTTGTTAAGAACGTAGAAATCATCGAAGATGACAAACAAGGCATCATCCGTGTATTCCTTAAATACGGAACAAACGGTGAACGAGTTATCACTAACTTGAAACGTGTTTCTAAACCAGGACTTCGTGTCTACAAAAAACGTGAAGATCTTCCAAAAGTACTTAACGGTCTTGGAATTGCTATCCTTTCAACTTCTGAAGGTTTGCTTACTGATAAAGAAGCTCGCCAAAAGAATGTTGGTGGGGAAGTTATCGCTTACGTTTGGTAATATTTAGCTCCCAATTTCTTTGTGACTCGTCGTTATCGTCTCTTGCCTAACCCAAAGTTATGTCTGCAAGACGATGCCTAGATTCACTTTAAAATTGAAACCTAAATATTCCTTTAAATCGAGAAATCGATTTAACCCCCGTGAAAACTGGCCGTCATGGCCTGACAATTTAACAGGAGAATAAAAACATGTCACGTATTGGTAATAAAGTTATCGTGTTGCCTGCTGGTGTTGAACTCACTAACAATGACAACGTTGTAACTGTAAAAGGACCTAAAGGAGAACTTACTCGTGAGTTCTCAAAAGATATTGAAATCCGTGTGGAAGGTACTGAAGTAACTCTTCACCGTCCAAACGATTCAAAAGAAATGAAAACAATCCACGGAACTACTCGTGCACTTTTGAACAACATGGTTATTGGTGTTTCAGAAGGATTCAAGAAAGAACTTGAAATGCGTGGGGTTGGTTACCGTGCACAACTTCAAGGAAACAAACTTGTTTTGGCTGTTGGTAAATCACATCCAGACGAAGTTGAAGCTCCAGCAGGAATTACTTTTGAACTTCCAAACCCAACGACTATCGTTATCAGCGGAATTTCAAAAGAAGTAGTTGGTCAAACAGCTGCTTACGTACGTAGCCTTCGTTCACCAGAACCATACAAAGGTAAAGGTATCCGTTACGTTGGCGAATATGTTCGTCTTAAAGAAGGTAAAACTGGTAAATAATGTTGAGTGGTTGATTTTCAACCACCAACCCCATTACCAACTTTGTGCATAGCACACGATTTAAAATTAAAGAGGTGAAAACTGTGATTTCTAAACCAGATAAAAACAAACTCCGCCAAAAACGCCACCGTCGCGTACGCGGAAAACTCTCTGGAACTGCTGATCGCCCACGTTTGAACGTATTCCGTTCTAATACAGGCATCTACGCTCAAGTGATTGATGACGTAGCGGGTGTAACGCTCGCAAGTGCTTCAACTCTTGACAAAGAAGTTTCAAAAGGAACTAAAACTGAACAAGCCGTTGCTGTCGGTAAACTCGTTGCAGAACGTGCAAGTGCTAAAGGTATTTCAGAAGTGGTGTTCGACCGCGGTGGATATCTATATCACGGACGTGTGAAAGCTTTGGCTGATGCAGCTCGTGAAAACGGATTGAAATTCTAATAGGAGGACACTAGAAAATGGCATTTAAAGACAATGCAGTAGAACTTGAAGAACGCGTAGTTGCTGTTAACCGTGTTACAAAAGTTGTTAAAGGTGGACGTCGTCTTCGTTTCGCAGCTCTTGTAGTTGTTGGTGACCGTAATGGTCGTGTAGGATTTGGTACTGGTAAAGCTCAAGAAGTTCCAGAAGCAATCCGCAAAGCAGTAGAAGATGCTAAGAAAAACTTGATCGAAGTTCCTATGGTCGGAACAACAATTCCACATGAAGTTCTTTCAGAATTCGGTGGAGCTAAAGTATTGTTGAAACCTGCTGTAGAAGGTTCTGGAGTTGCCGCAGGTGGTGCAGTTCGTGCCGTTGTGGAATTGGCAGGTGTGGCAGATATTACATCTAAATCACTTGGTTCTAACACTCCAATCAACATTGTTCGCGCAACTGTTGAAGGTTTGAAACAATTGAAACGCGCTGAAGAAGTTGCTGCCCTTCGTGGTATTTCAGTTTCTGATTTGGCATAAGAAAGGGGATAAAATGGCTCAAATTAAAATTACTTTGACTAAGTCTCCAATCGGACGCATTCCATCACAACGTAAAACTGTTGTAGCACTTGGACTTGGCAAATTGAACAGCTCTGTTATTAAAGAAGATAACGCTGCAATCCGTGGTATGATCACTGCAGTATCTCACTTGGTAACAGTTGAAGAAGTAAACTAATGATTATTTAGGGGATGTGCATATGACCATCCCCTAAAACTAGATATAGTCATCTTAGATGACACAGTATAGGCGAGTTGATAAAGGAGACAACCTTTTCTCCTTTATCGGCGCTAGCATTTTACAAAAGAGGAGAAAAATAAATGAAACTTCATGAATTGAAACCTGCAGAAGGTTCTCGTAAGTCACGTAACCGTGTTGGACGTGGTACTTCATCAGGTAACGGTAAAACATCAGGCCGTGGTCAAAAAGGTCAAAAAGCTCGTAGCGGAGGCGGTGTACGTCTTGGTTTTGAAGGTGGACAAACTCCATTGTTCCGTCGTCTTCCAAAACGTGGATTTACTAACATCAACGCTAAAGAATATGCTATTGTAAACCTTGATCAATTGAACGCCTTTGATGACGGTGCTGAAGTAACTCCAGTGGTACTTGTAGAATCAGGAATTGTTAAATCTGAAAAATCAGGTATCAAAGTTCTTGGTAACGGTGAGTTGACTAAGAAATTGACTGTTAAAGCTGCTAAATTCTCTAAATCAGCTGAAGAAGCTATCACTGCTAAAGGTGGTTCAGTTGAAGTCATCTAAGTGAGGTGACCTATGTTTTTTAAATTATTGAGAGAAGCACTCAAAGTTAAGCAGGTTCGATCAAAAATTTTATTTACAATTTTTATCGTATTTGTTTTTCGTATCGGTACTAGTATTACTGTACCGTGGGTAAATGCAAATAGCTTGAATGCTTTGAGTGGACTATCCTTCTTGAATATGTTGAGCTTGGTGTCAGGGAATGCCATGAAAAACTTTTCAGTTTTTGCTCTTGGAGTTAGCCCTTACATTACAGCCTCAATCGTCGTCCAACTCTTGCAAATGGATTTATTACCAAAGTTTGTGGAGTGGGGCAAACAAGGGGAAGTTGGTCGTAGAAAGTTAAACCAAGCGACTCGATACATTGCACTGGTGCTTGCATTTGTTCAATCAGTCGGTATTACTGCTGGTTTTAACGCTCTGTCTGGAGCTAAACTTTTGACTGTACCACTTACACCACAAGTTTTCCTTGTGATTGGAGGAATCTTAACAGCAGGTAGCATGATTGTAACCTGGCTGGGAGAGCAAATCACAGATAAGGGATATGGTAATGGTGTTTCAATGATTATCTTTGCAGGGATTGTTGCTTCAATTCCTGATATGGTTAAGGGCATCTACGTGGACTACTTTGTCAATGTACCAAGTAGTCGATTGACATCGTCTCTCATTTTCGTTGCCATCTTAATCGTTGCTGTTTTGTTAATTGTATACTTTACAACTTACGTTGAACAAGCTAAATACAAGATTCCAATTCAGTATACAAAGGTAGCTCAAGGTGCGCCGTCAAGCTCCTATCTTCCATTGAAGATTAACCCTGCTGGGGTTATCCCAGTTATCTTTGCTAGCTCTATTACAGCAGCACCGGCAGCAATTTTACAATTCGTAAGTGCGTCTGGCCTTAATTGGGAATGGGTAAAAACAGCTCAAGAGTTGGTATCTACTTCAACCCCAACAGGTGTTGCTTTGTATGCTCTGTTGATTATTCTCTTTACATTCTTCTATACATTTGTACAGATCAATCCAGAGAAAGCAGCAGAAAATTTACAAAAGAGTGGAGCTTATATCCATGGTGTCCGTCCTGGTAAAGGGACAGAAGAATATATGTCAAAACTTCTTCGTCGTCTCGCAACAGTCGGATCAATCTTCCTAGGTGTGATTTCTATCCTACCTATTGTAGCTAAAGATTTATTTGGTCTTTCAGAAGTTGTCGCTTTTGGGGGAACAAGTTTGCTAATCATTATCTCTACAGGTATCGAAGGAATTAAACAATTGGAAGGTTATCTATTGAAACGTAAGTATGTTGGTTTCTTAGACACAACAGAATAATTGTAATAGAAAATAAAATTCACTATTGCTCAGAGAGTGGAGTGTAAAAATCAAAGACATTGTCAGATTTTTATCTCCTCTCTTCTATTTTGTTTTTAAATAGGAGTTGAAATGAATTTTTGCTTCTATTTAAATACAAAAAAGGAGTTTGAATCATGAATCTTTTGATTATGGGTTTACCTGGTGCAGGTAAAGGGACACAAGCAGCGAAAATTGTTGAACAGTTTCACGTTGCCCACATCTCAACAGGTGACATGTTCCGTGCAGCAATGGCTAACCAAACTGAAATGGGTGTACTAGCTAAGTCATATATTGACAAAGGCGAATTGGTTCCAGATGAAGTAACAAATGGAATTGTTAAAGAACGTCTTTCTCAAGATGATATTAAAGAAACTGGTTTCTTGTTGGATGGCTACCCACGTACAATTGAGCAAGCACATGCCTTAGATAAAACATTGGCTGAACTTGGAATTAAACTTGAAGGTGTTATCAACATCGAGGTAGATCCATCTTGCCTACTTGAACGTTTGAGTGGTCGTATCATTCACCGTGAAACTGGAGAAACTTTCCATAAGGTATTCAACCCACCAGTTGATTACAAAGAGGAAGATTACTACCAACGTGAAGATGATAAACCAGAGACAGTTAAACGTCGTTTGGATGTCAATATTGCTCAAGGTGAACCAATTATTGCTCACTATCGTGCTAAAGGTCTAGTACATGATATCGAAGGTAACCAAGATATCAATGATGTCTTTAAAGATATCGAAAAGGTATTGACAAATTTGAAATAAAAGCGTTTTTCAGACTTGCAAAATGTCTTGACAAATGTTATACTGAGTTAGTCTGACTTATAATTGTTGTCTCTGTGTCTAGAGGCATCAAATCGAAATTTAGGGAGGTACTTTTGCGTGGCAAAAGACGATGTGATTGAAGTTGAAGGCAAAGTAGTCGATACGATGCCGAATGCAATGTTTACGGTTGAACTTGAAAATGGACATCAGATTTTAGCAACAGTTTCTGGTAAAATTCGTAAAAACTATATTCGTATTTTAGCGGGAGATCGTGTTACTGTTGAAATGAGTCCATATGACTTGACACGTGGACGTATCACTTACCGCTTTAAATAATCGAAAAACTTGGAGGGATAAGAAATGAAAGTAAGACCATCGGTCAAACCAATTTGCGAATACTGTAAAGTAATTCGTCGTAATGGTCGTGTTATGGTAATTTGCCCAGCAAATCCAAAACACAAACAACGTCAAGGATAAGATAGAAAGGAGAAAACATGGCTCGTATTGCTGGAGTTGATATTCCAAATGACAAACGCGTAGTTATCTCATTGACTTATGTCTATGGTATCGGACTTGCAACATCTCAAAAGATTTTGGCAGCTGCTGGAGTTTCAGAAGATATTCGTGTTCGTGACCTTACATCAGATCAAGAAGATGCTATCCGTCGTGAAGTGGATGCAATTAAAGTTGAAGGTGACCTTCGTCGTGAAGTGAACTTGAACATCAAACGTTTGATGGAAATCGGTTCATACCGTGGTATCCGTCACCGTCGTGGACTTCCTGTCCGTGGACAAAACACTAAAAACAACGCTCGCACTCGTAAAGGTAAAGCTGTTGCGATTGCTGGTAAGAAAAAATAATATAGGAGGTAAAAGTCTTGGCTAAACCAACACGTAAACGTCGTGTGAAAAAGAATATCGAATCTGGTATTGCTCATATTCACGCTACATTTAATAACACTATTGTTATGATTACTGATGTGCATGGTAATGCAATCGCTTGGTCATCAGCTGGTGCTCTTGGTTTCAAAGGTTCTCGTAAATCTACACCATTTGCTGCTCAAATGGCTTCTGAAGCTGCTGCTAAATCTGCACAAGAACACGGTCTTAAATCAGTTGAAGTTACTGTAAAAGGTCCAGGTTCTGGTCGTGAGTCAGCTATTCGTGCTCTTGCTGCCGCTGGTCTTGAAGTAACAGCAATTCGTGATGTGACTCCAGTGCCACACAATGGTGCTCGTCCTCCAAAACGTCGCCGTGTATAATCATTACCTTTACACTGCTTTTCGTTTAAGAGGGAGTAACTAAATGATCGAGTTTGAAAAACCAAATATAACAAAAATTGATGAAAATAAAGATTATGGCAAGTTTGTAATCGAACCACTAGAACGTGGATACGGTACAACACTTGGTAACTCTCTTCGTCGTGTACTTCTTGCTTCTCTTCCAGGAGCAGCTGTTACATCTATCGATATCGATGGAGTATTACATGAATTTGATACAATTCCTGGTGTTCGCGAAGACGTGATGCAAATCATTCTGAACATTAAAGGTATTGCAGTTAAATCATATGTAAAAGACGAAAAGACTATTGAACTTGATGTTGAAGGTCCTGCTGAAGTGACAGCCGGAGATATTTTAACTGACAGTGATATTGAAATCGTAAATCCAGATCATTATCTTTTCACAATCGGAGAAGGTGCTTCATTTAAAGCAACTATGACTGTAAACACTGGTCGTGGTTATGTACCTGCAGATGAAAATAAAAAAGATAATGCCCCAGTTGGAACACTTGCTGTAGATTCTATTTATACACCAGTTACAAAAGTTAACTATCAAGTTGAACCTGCTCGTGTAGGAAGCAATGATGGTTTCGACAAATTAACCCTTGAAATCTTGACAAATGGAACTATTATTCCAGAAGATGCTTTAGGGCTTTCAGCACGTATTTTGACAGAACATCTTGATTTGTTTACAAATCTTACAGAGATTGCTAAATCTGCAGAAGTGATGAAAGAAGCTGATACTGAATCGGACGACCGTATTTTGGAACGTACGATTGAGGAACTTGACTTGTCTGTACGCTCATATAACTGTTTGAAACGTGCTGGTATCAATACTGTGCATGATTTGACAGAAAAATCTGAAGCAGAGATGATGAAAGTAAGAAATCTTGGACGCAAGAGTTTGGAAGAAGTGAAACTCAAACTCATTGATTTGGGTCTTGGATTAAAAGATAAATAAAGGAGGAATACATGGCTTACCGTAAACTAGGACGCACTAGCTCACAACGTAAAGCAATGCTTCGCGATTTGACAACTGACCTTTTGATCAACGAATCAATCGTGACAACTGAAGCTCGTGCTAAAGAAATCCGTAAAACTGTTGAAAAAATGATTACTCTAGGTAAACGTGGTGATTTGCATGCACGTCGTCAAGCTGCTGCTTTCGTACGTAATGAAATCGCATCTGAAAACTATGATGAAGCAACTGATAAGTACACTTCTACTACAGCACTTCAAAAATTGTTCTCAGAAATCGCACCTCGTTACGCAGAACGTAACGGTGGATACACTCGTATCCTTAAAACTGAACCACGTCGTGGTGATGCAGCGCCAATGGCGATTATCGAATTAGTATAAAATCATCAATTTTGTTGAGTGTTATGATGATGGAGCCCTGTGCTCTTAGTCTAGCTCTGGTCTACCGCTAGGACTTTTGTCCTAGCGGGAACACTCATCATAAGATGGTAGGGTAGACGCTTGTTTACGAAATTGTTTTTCTTTTAAGAACAATTTCGTAAGCAGGCGTTTTTTAGTTTTTTTGAAGTAAATGTGCTATACTGAGAAAAAAGAAAAATATAGATATGGTTATTTTTCTATGATTTCAAAGATGGAGGACCAATATGAAAGCTATTATAACTGTTGTTGGAAAAGATAAGGGTGGTATTGTTGCAGGTGTTGCGACTAAGATTGCTGAATTAGGATTAAATATTGATGATATTTCACAAACTGTCTTGGATGAGTTCTTTACCATGATGGCTGTAGTATCCAGTGATGAAAAACATGATTTTACTCGACTAAGAAATGAGTTTGAAGCCTTTGGCCAGACCTTGAATGTCAAAATCAATATTCAGAGCGCGGCTATTTTCGATGCTATGTACAATATCTAGGAGGTGCTTATGGATATTAGACAAGTTACCGAAACAATCGCAATGATTGAGGAGCAGAATTTTGATATCAGAACAATTACCATGGGAATCTCTCTACTTGATTGTATTGATTCAGATATTGATAAGGCTGCAGATAAAATATATGAAAAAATTACGACTAAGGCGGCAAATTTAGTTGCTGTCGGTGATGAAATTGCTGCTGAGTTAGGTATTCCTATTGTCAATAAACGTGTATCGGTAACACCAATCTCATTAATTGGTGCTGCAACAGATGCAACGGACTATGTACCTTTAGCTAAAGCTCTCGACAGAGCTGCTAAAAAAATTGGTGTTGACTTTATCGGTGGCTTTTCTGCTTTGGTACAGAAAGGCTATCAAAAAGGTGATGAAATCCTCATCAACTCGATTCCTCGTGCTTTAGCTGAGACAGACAAAGTGTGCTCGTCTGTTAATATCGGTTCAACCAAGTCAGGAATCAATATGACCGCAGTTGCCGATATGGGACGAATCATTAAGGAAACTGCTAGTCTTTCGGATATGGGTGCTGCTAAATTAGTCGTTTTTGCCAATGCGGTCGAAGACAATCCCTTTATGGCGGGAGCCTTTCATGGTGTTGGCGAAGCTGATGTTATTATTAATGTTGGTGTGTCAGGTCCTGGTGTAGTCAAACGTGCTTTAGAAAAAGTTCGTGGCCAAAGCTTTGATGTAGTAGCTGAGACTGTTAAGAAGACAGCTTTCAAGATTACTCGGATTGGTCAATTAGTTGGACAGATGGCCAGTGAAAGACTAGGTGTTGATTTTGGTATCGTTGATTTAAGTTTAGCGCCGACTCCAGCAGTTGGTGACTCAGTGGCTCGTGTCCTCGAGGAAATGGGATTGGAAACAGTTGGAACACATGGAACAACTGCTGCTCTAGCTCTTTTAAATGATCAGGTGAAAAAGGGCGGAGTGATGGCCTGCAACCAAGTCGGTGGTCTGTCAGGTGCTTTTATCCCAGTTTCTGAGGACGAGGGGATGATTGCGGCAGTGCAAAATGGTTCTCTCAATCTTGAAAAGCTAGAAGCCATGACGGCTATCTGTTCAGTTGGGTTGGATATGATTGCTATCCCTGAAGATACACCTGCCGAAACCATTGCGGCTATGATTGCGGATGAGGCAGCAATTGGTGTTATTAATATGAAAACCACAGCTGTCCGTATCATTCCAAAGGGTAAAGAAGGCGATATGATAGAGTTTGGTGGCTTGCTAGGAACTGCCCCAGTTATGAAAGTCAATGGAGCTTCTTCGGCTGATTTCATTGCTCGTGGAGGACAGATTCCAGCTCCAATTCATAGTTTTAAAAATTAATAAAAAAATAAAATGATTTAAGTTCAATTTAAGGATAGGTGTGTATACTCTAATCATTAAATAAAGACCTCCTAACTTTATTTAATAGAAATCCTAAACTTTTTCATAATAATCTCCTACAAAAGTCGCTCGTAAGAGTGGCTTTTGTTTTGTATTCTCTAATAAAACTAGTAAAATTTCATTGATTCTGATCAAATTTTTTAAGAATGGCTACTTTTTTCGAAGTCAAACCAGCCTAAAACCTTGCCATGATTGGCTTTTTGAAAAATTATGGTATAATAGTAGTAGTTTTATTAGATGGAGTAGAATTTTTGAGAAAAAGCTTTCGTGTAAAAAAAGAGAAAGATTTCGACGCCATATTTAAAAAGGGAGCAAGTGTAGCTAATCGAAAATTTGTTATTTATCGATTAGAAAACAATGAAACACATTTTCGAGTAGGTTTGTCAGTCAGTAAAAAATTAGGAAATGCTGTGACAAGAAACCAAATCAAGAGAAGAATCCGGCATGTTCTCATTCAAAATAGTAATCAACTTGTTGATAATGTCGATTTTGTTGTGATTGCTCGAAAAGGCGTTGAACTATTAGAATATGCAGAAATTGAAAAAAACTTACTTCATGTTTTGAGATTAGCAAAGATTTACCAGGAAGGAAATAAGAGTGAAGAAGAAATTACAATTGACTAGTTTGTTAGGTTTGTCCTTGTTGGTAATGACTGCTTGTGCAACTAGTGAAGTGTCTGCAGATTCTGCAGACTTTTGGAGTAAACTTGTTTATTTTTTTGCTGAAATTATTCGATTTTTGTCATTTGATGTCAGCATTGGTTTAGGGATTATTCTGTTCACAGTCTTGATTAGAACAATACTGTTACCAGTCTTTCAAACACAAATGGTGGCTTCCAGAAAAATGCAAGAGGCGCAACCTCTTATCAAAGAATTGCGCGAACGTTATCCAGGTCGCGACATGGAAAGTCGTACTAAGCTAGATCAGGAAACACGTAAATTATTTAAAGAATTAGGCGTTAAGCAATCCGCATCCTTCTGGCCGCTTTTGATTCAAATGCCAATTCTATTGGCTCTTTTCCAAGCTTTATCAAACGTAGATTTTTTGAAGACAGGCCACTTTTTATGGTTCAATTTAGGTGGAGCTGATACCACTTTCGTACTACCTATTTTAGCTGCCCTATTCACCTTCCTCAGTAGCTGGCTTTCAAATAAAGCTTTGCCTGAGAAAAATGGTGCAATGACAGGTATGATGTATGGGATGCCTGTTATAATCTTCTTTTTTGCAATATCTGCTCCAAGTGGTGTCGCTCTTTACTGGGCGGTTTCAAATGCTTATCAAGTGTTGCAAACTTACCTTTTGAACAACCCCTTCAAAATCATTGCAGAGCGTGAAGCAGATGTGCAAGCTAAGAAGGATTTAGAAGTTAAGAAAAGAAAAGCTCAAAAGAAAGCACAGAAAAAGAAAAAGTAAGGAGAAATCTGATAATGGTATTATTTACAGGTTCAACAGTTGAAGAAGCAATCCAAAAGGGATTGAATGAATTAAATATTCCGAGAATGAAAGCTCATATCAAAGTTGTCTCGAGAGAAAAAAAGGGATTTTTTGGACTTTTTGGTACAAAACCAGCTCAAGTTGATATCGAAGCAATCAGTGAAACAACTGTTGTAAAAGCAAATCAGCAGGCGATCAAAGGTGTTCCAAAAGAAATTAATGATCAAAATGATCCAGTTAAAACAGTCAGTGAAGCAACCGTTGATTTGGGACATGTAGTTGCTGCTATCAAGAAAATTGAAGAAGAAGGCCAAGAAATTTCTGAAGAAGTCAAGGCTGAAATTCTTAAGAATGATAAAGAAGCCAGCACGATTTTAGAAGAAACAGGCCATATTGAAGTTTTAAAAGAATTGCAACCTGAAGAAACTCAAGATGAAGTTGAGCCTGAAAAAGGCAGCGACTTAGAAAATCTTGGTTTGAAAGTCGAGCCAACATACGACACCGAAAAGGTTGTTGAAGAAGTAACCAATTATGTTCAAGCAATCATCGATGATATGGATGTTGAGGGAACTATTTCTAGCACCTCTAACCGTCGCTCTATCAACATGCAAATTGATACAAATGAGCCAGGCCGTATCATTGGTTACCATGGTAAGGTTTTGAAATCCCTTCAACTTTTGGCACAAAATTACCTCTACAATCGTTATTCAAAAACTTTCTACATTACTATCAACGTGAATGATTATGTAGAACATCGTGCAGAAGTGTTACAGAGTTATGCTCAAAAATTAGCTACACGTGTCTTGGAAGAAGGCCGTAGTCAGATGACAGATCCAATGTCAAGCAGCGAGCGCAAAATTATCCATCGTATCATCTCACGAATGGAAGGTGTTACTAGCTACTCTGAAGGTGACGAACCAAATCGTTACGTTGTAGTTGACACAGAATAAAAATGAAAAATCAGGGAAACCTGATTTTTTTCTAACTAAAGAAGGAAGCAAATGAAAGAAATCAAGGACTATCTTGCTTATCAAGGGGAACAGTACCGGAATCCTGAAAAAGCAGGAGCTGAAAAGGATAAAATGCTAGACCTGCGTCAAAAAGGGCAGGAAGCGCGAAAGGCATTTACTCACCTAGCGGAATGTTTTCAAGCTAGGCATTCCGATTGGAATTTACACCCAACCAGTCAATGGATGAATCAAGCGCAGAGATTACGACCACATTTCTGGGTTTATATACAGAGAGAGGGGTATGTAACAGAGCCCATGATGGCTCTTCGTTTGTATGGAAATCAGAATAATTGGGGAATCTCTATAGAAGTCAGCTTTGTAGAGAGAAAGAAAGATGAGACTACCTTGTCAAAACAGGCTAAAATATTGGATATCCCAGTGGTTGATGGAATCTATTATTGGGTTCAGAAAAACGATGAAAGCTATAGAGTACAAGCTACTGAGGAGAATAGACAACTTTTAAGACAACAATTATCCAATCAGGAGATTCGTAAGGTTTTAGTAAAAGTTGATATTCCAGTAGCCGATGAAGATACTATAGATAAGGTTCTAGATAAACTTGATAGAGGTTTTGAAAAACTATCACCTTACTATCAAGTGACTAGAGTTTAGTATAATCGGCTGAGTCATTTTATAGTAAATTGTTTTATTGCTATTCTATCTGTTTTTTCATATAATAGTAGAATAGGATATGTGATAAACTTATCACCTTAAATAGAAAGGAAATTCTATGTCAAATCTATCTGTTAATGCTATTCGTTTCTTAGGTATTGACGCTATTAATAAAGCTAATTCAGGTCACCCAGGAGTGGTTATGGGTGCAGCTCCGATGGCTTACAGCCTTTTCACTAAAGAACTTCGTATCAATCCAGCTCAACCAAACTGGATCAACCGCGACCGTTTCATTCTTTCAGCTGGTCACGGATCAATGCTTCTCTATGCCCTTCTTCACCTTTCTGGATTTGAAGATGTGAGCATGGTTGAAGTGAAGAACTTCCGTCAATGGGGCTCTAAAACTCCAGGTCACCCAGAATTTGGTCATACAGCAGGGGTTGATGCAACAACAGGCCCTCTAGGACAAGGGATTGCGACTGCGACAGGTTTTGCACAAGCAGAACGTTTCCTTGCAGCCAAATATAACCGCGAAGGTTATAACATCTTTGATCACTACACATATGTTATCTGTGGAGATGGTGACTTGATGGAAGGTGTATCAAGTGAAGCTGCTTCTTATGCAGGTTTGCAGAAACTTGATAAATTGGTTGTTCTCTATGATTCAAATGATATCAATTTGGACGGTGAGACAAAAGATTCATTCACAGAGAGTGTTCGCGATCGTTACAATGCTTACGGTTGGCATACAGCCTTGGTTGAAGATGGGACAGACTTAGAAGCTATTCAAGCAGCTATTGAAGAAGCTAAGGCTTCAGGGAAACCATCTTTGATTGAAGTAAAAACTGTTATTGGTTATGGTTCGCCAAACAAACAAGGAACTAATGCCGTACACGGTGCTCCTCTTGGTGCAGACGAAACTGCTGCAACTCGTCAAGCCCTTGGTTGGGACTACGAACCATTTGAAATCCCAGCAGAAGTTTATGCTGATTTCAAAGAAAATGTTGCAGATCGAGGTGCATCAGCATATGAAGCATGGACAAAACTAGTTGCAGACTATAAAGAAGCTTACCCAGAATTGGCTGAAGAAGTGGACGCCATCATCGAAGGACGCGATCCAGTTGAATTGACTCCAGAAGACTTCCCAGCTATAGAAAATGGCTTCTCTCAAGCAACTCGTAACTCAAGTCAGGATGCTTTAAATGTAGTCGCTGCTAAATTGCCAACCTTCCTTGGTGGATCAGCTGACCTTGCTCATTCAAATATGACTTACATCAAAACTGACGGACTTCAGGACGATGCAAATCGCTTGAACCGTAATATCCAATTTGGTGTTCGTGAATTTGCAATGGGTACAGTTTTGAACGGAATGGCTCTTCACGGTGGACTTCGAGTTTACGGTGGAACTTTCTTCGTATTCTCAGACTACCTTAAAGCAGCAGTTCGTTTGTCAGCTCTACAAGGTCTTCCTGTAACCTATGTCTTTACTCACGATTCAATCGCAGTTGGTGAAGATGGGCCAACTCACGAACCGATTGAGCACTTGGCAGGACTTCGTGCGATTCCAAACCTTAATGTTTTCCGTCCAGCAGATGCGCGTGAAACTCAAGCAGCTTGGTATCAAGCAGTGAAGAGTGAAAAAACACCAACTGCCCTCGTCTTGACTCGTCAAAACTTGACTGTTGAGGAAGGAACAAACTTTGATAAGGTTGCGAAAGGTGCTTATGTTGTCTATGAAAATGCTACAGACTTTGACACTATTTTGATTGCAACAGGTTCAGAGGTTAATCTGGCTGTTTCAGCTGCTAAAGAATTGGTAAGTCAAGGTGGAAAAGTTCGCGTAGTCAGCATGCCATCTACGGATGTCTTTGATGCACAAGATGCTACATACAAAGAAGAAATCCTACCAAATGCAGTTCGTCGCCGTGTGGCGGTTGAAATGGGAGCGACTCAAAACTGGTACAAATACGTTGGTCTTGATGGAGCAGTTCTCGGTATTGATACCTTTGGAGCATCTGCCCCAGCTTCAAAAGTGTTAGCAGAGTATGGATTTACAGTTGAAAACTTAGTAGAACTTGTAAACAACTTGAAATAAGAAAAATCAGAGCTTTGCTCTGGTTTTTTATTGACCTAAAACTAAGGTGCAATCTTGTAAAAAATAGTGAAATTTGATATAGTAGTTTTATCTGAATTACAAAGGAGAAAAAATAATGGGTGGAAATTTAACATTCTTGATTATGCTTGTTTTGATGTTTGCCTTGATGTTCTTCATGCAACGTTCTCAAAAGAAACAAGCTGAAAAACGTATGGAGAGCCTCAACAAACTTCAAAAAGGCTACGAAGTAATCACTATTGGTGGTCTCTACGGTACAGTCGACGAAGTTGATACTGAAAACAAAACGATTGTACTTGATGTAGACGGAGTATACTTGACTTTCGAATTAAGTGCAATTAGAACAGTTTTGCCAGTTAAAGAAGCTGTCACACCTGAAGGTGCAGTTGTTGATGGTGAAAGCGCGATTGAAGAATAAAACGGGGTGGATCTCATACCCCTTTTTCTATGAAGATGGGGAATAATGATGAAAAAGATTGTTTTTGTTTGCCTTGGTAATATTTGCCGAAGTCCTATGGCAGAATTTGTTATGAAGTCTTTAACCGATGATTATGAGATTGAAAGTAGAGCAACTTCTTCTTGGGAACATGGAAATCCAATTCACAAAGGAACTCAGAAAATTTTTAAAGCTCACGAGATTCCTTACGATTCATCAAAAACATCACAGCAAATTTCTAAGGATGATTTTGAATATTTTGATTATGTCATTGGAATGGACGAGTCCAATCTTCTAGATTTGACTCGAATGTGTCCTCAAGACCAACAACACAAGCTAGAGGCATTTGCTTCTGAGGGTGTTCCTGACCCATGGTATACAGGTGATTTTGATGAAACTTACGATCGAGTTTTAACTGGTTGCCAAGCTTGGCTAACACGTTTAGAAAATGAGGCAAAAAATGGATGATTTAAAAAAATTCTATGATAAGTACAGTGTCTATATAACGCGTCCTCGTTTGGAAATTGCAACAGTAGTAGTCATAGCTCTTTGTGCTATATTTGTATTTGTAGGGAATATGCCTAAGCAAGGAGTTTTAAAACTGGATGGCGATTCACTTGTATATGATGGAAGTATTGTTCGTGGGAAGATGAATGGCAAAGGCACAATGACCTTCTCTAATGGCGACACTTATACTGGTGAATTTAAAAATGGAGCATTTAGCGGTAAAGGAACCTACCAAGCTAAAGAAGGCTGGGTTTATGAAGGTGACTTTGTTAATGGCCAAGCTGAAGGAAAAGGAAAACTGACTACAGAGCAAGAAGTTGTCTATGAAGGTGACTTTAAACAAGGGCTCTTCCAACAAGCACAATAACCTCCTCTTAGAGGGGGTATTATACTGCGTAAACGGAAAGCGCTTACATGGAAATTGAGATGCTTTACAATACCTTTTTACAATGGAATTTGTGAAAAATAAAAGTTTTATTGAATTATTCACAAAGTGGAAGTGTAAAAGTGCATGTGTAGGCATGTACAAAAATATTTTCACAAGGAAATAAAAAAAGTTTGTGAAATTTCTATGAAACTGTTTACAAATCTTGAAAAAAGAGTTATAATAAGATTGTGAAAAAATTAACAAAGGACTTACAATCCTTGAAAGCTATGGAGGAAAATATGGCTGATAAAAAAACTGTAACACCAGAGGAAAAGAAACTCGCTGCTGAAAAGCATGTTGATGGTTTGGTGCAAAAAGCTTTGGTTGCCCTTGAAGAAATGCGTAAACTTGACCAAGATCAAGTCGATTATATCGTAGCAAAAGCTTCAGTTGCAGCTCTTGATGCCCACGGAGAATTGGCTTTACATGCCTTTGAAGAAACAGGACGTGGAGTATTTGAAGATAAAGCGACTAAAAACCTATTTGCTTGTGAGCACGTGGTAAATAACATGCGCCACACTAAAACAGTTGGTGTTATCGAAGAAGATGATGTAACAGGATTGACTCTTATCGCTGAACCGGTTGGTGTTGTTTGTGGTATCACTCCAACAACAAACCCTACTTCAACAGCAATCTTTAAAGCTTTGATTTCATTGAAGACTCGTAATCCTATTGTCTTTGCGTTCCACCCATCAGCTCAAGAATCATCAGCTCACGCTGCTCAAATCGTGCGTGATGCAGCGATTAAAGCAGGAGCTCCTGAAAACTGTGTACAGTGGATTACTGAACCATCTATGGAAGCAACTAGCGCATTGATGAACCACGAAGGTGTTGCAACAATCCTTGCAACAGGTGGGAATGCCATGGTTAAAGCTGCATACTCATGTGGAAAACCAGCTCTTGGGGTAGGTGCCGGAAACGTTCCAGCTTATGTTGAAAAATCAGCTAACATCCGCCAAGCTGCTCACGACATCGTCATGTCTAAATCATTTGATAACGGTATGGTCTGTGCATCTGAACAAGCGGTTATCATTGATAAAGAAATTTATGATGAATTTGTAGCTGAGTTCAAATCTTACCATACTTACTTTGTAAACAAAAAAGAAAAAGCTCTTCTTGAAGAGTTCTGCTTCGGCGTGAAAGCAAACAGCAAAAACTGTGCTGGTGCAAAATTGAACGCTGACATCGTTGGTAAACCAGCAACTTGGATCGCAGAACAAGCAGGATTTACTGTTCCGGAAGGAACAAACATTCTTGCTGCAGAATGTAAAGAAGTTGGCGAAAAAGAGCCGTTGACTCGTGAAAAATTGTCACCAGTTATCGCAGTTTTGAAATCTGAAAGCCGTGAAGACGGTATTTCTAAAGCTCGTCAAATGGTTGAATTTAACGGTCTTGGACACTCAGCTGCCATCCATACTGCTGATGAAGAATTGACTAAAGAATTTGGTAAAGCTGTTAAAGCTATTCGTGTTATCTGTAACTCACCTTCTACTTTCGGTGGTATCGGGGATGTTTATAATGCCTTCTTGCCATCATTGACACTCGGATGTGGTTCTTACGGACGTAACTCAGTTGGGGATAACGTTAGCGCCATTAACCTCTTGAATATCAAAAAAGTCGGAAGACGGAGAAATAACATGCAATGGATGAAACTTCCTTCAAAAACATACTTTGAACGTGATTCAATTCAATACCTTCAAAAATGTCGTGACGTTGAGCGTGTCATGATCGTTACTGACCACGCTATGGTAGAGCTTGGCTTCCTTGATCGTATCATCGAACAACTTGACCTTCGTCGCAATAAGGTTGTTTACCAAATCTTTGCAGATGTAGAACCAGATCCAGATATCACGACAGTTGAACGTGGTACTGAGATTATGCGTTCCTTCAAACCAGATACAATCATCGCTCTTGGTGGTGGATCACCAATGGACGCTGCTAAAGTAATGTGGCTCTTCTACGAGCAACCAGAAGTGGACTTCCGTGACCTTGTGCAAAAATTCATGGATATCCGTAAACGTGCCTTCAAATTCCCATTACTTGGTAAGAAGACTAAATTCATCGCGATCCCAACTACATCTGGTACAGGATCTGAAGTAACTCCATTTGCCGTTATCTCTGATAAAGCAAACAACCGTAAATACCCAATCGCTGACTACTCATTGACACCAACTGTGGCAATTGTAGACCCTGCCTTGGTATTGACAGTTCCTGGATTTGTTGCTGCTGATACTGGTATGGACGTATTGACTCACGCAACTGAAGCTTACGTATCACAAATGGCTAGCGATTACACTGATGGACTTGCTCTTCAAGCGATCAAACTCGTATTTGAAAACCTTGAAAGCTCAGTTAAGAATGCAGACTTCCACTCACGTGAGAAAATGCATAACGCTTCAACTATTGCTGGTATGGCCTTTGCTAATGCCTTCCTAGGAATTTCTCACTCAATGGCTCACAAGATTGGTGCACAATTCCACACAGTTCACGGACGTACAAATGCAATCTTGCTTCCATACGTTATCCGTTACAATGGTACACGTCCAGCTAAGACAGCTACATGGCCTAAGTACAACTACTACCGTGCAGATGAGAAATATCAAGATATCGCTCGTATGCTTGGACTTCCAGCTTCTACTCCAGAAGAAGGGGTTGCATCTTATGCTAAAGCTGTTTACGAACTCGGTGAGCGCGTAGGTATCGAAATGAACTTCAAAGCACAAGGTGTTGACGAGAAAGAATGGAAAGAACATTCACGCGAATTGGCCTTCCTTGCTTATGAAGATCAATGTTCACCTGCAAACCCACGTCTTCCAATGGTTGATCATATGCAAGAAATCATCGAAGATGCTTACTATGGATACAAAGAAAGACCAGGACGTCTTAAATAATTGATTATCAGTCAGAGGCAGGAGTAATCCTGTCTCTTTTTTATAGTTTTTCAAAATAGAAGAGGTTAAAAGTTTAACAAAAAAGTTTTGTAAATAACTATAAAGATGTATGTTGATAGACTTTTGACAAAGGGAATCTATATAAAATTGTGTATCTAGAAAATAGAAAACTGAAGTGAAAATCAACGTCAGCGCTTGCAATAAAACTAAAATAGTTATATAATAGGTTTGTTGAAAGGTGATTTGTAGTGATTCAAGTTACTCTTTTCACAATAAAATTTTCATGATTTTCATAAGGAGGAAATCACTAATGGTAGTTAAAGTTGGTATTAACGGTTTCGGTCGTATCGGTCGTCTTGCTTTCCGTCGTATCCAAAATGTAGAAGGTGTTGAAGTTACTCGCATCAACGACCTTACAGATCCAGTTATGCTTGCACACTTGTTGAAATATGACACAACTCAAGGTCGTTTCGACGGTACTGTGGAAGTTAAAGAAGGTGGATTCGAAGTTAACGGTAAATTCGTTAAAGTTTCTGCTGAACGTGATCCAGAACAAATCGACTGGGCTAACGACGGTGTAGAAATCGTTCTTGAAGCAACTGGCTTCTTTGCTACTAAAGCAGCTGCTGAAAAACACTTGCATGCTGGTGGTGCTAAGAAAGTTGTTATCACTGCTCCTGGTGGATCAGATGTTAAGACAGTCGTATTTAACACTAACCACGATATTCTTGATGGTACTGAAACAGTTATCTCAGGTGCTTCATGTACTACAAACTGCTTGGCTCCAATGGCTAAAGCTCTTCAAGATAACTTCGGTGTTGTAGAAGGATTGATGACTACTATCCACGCTTACACTGGTGACCAAATGATCCTTGACGGTCCACACCGTAAAGGTGACCTTCGTCGTGCACGCGCTGGTGCTGCTAACATCGTTCCTAACTCAACTGGTGCTGCTAAAGCAATCGGTTTGGTTATCCCTGAATTGAACGGTAAATTGGACGGAGCTGCACAACGCGTTCCTACTCCAACTGGATCAGTAACTGAATTGGTAGTTGTTCTTGAAAAGAACGTTACTGTTGATGAAGTAAATGCAGCTATGAAAGCTGTTGCTAACGAATCATACGGTTACACTGAAGATCCAATCGTTTCTTCAGACGTTGTAGGTATGTCATACGGTTCATTGTTTGACGCAACTCAAACTAAAGTTCTTGACGTTGACGGTAAACAATTGGTTAAAGTTGTATCATGGTACGACAACGAAATGTCTTACACTGCACAACTTGTACGTACTCTTGAATACTTCGCAAAAATTGCTAAATAATTTCTGAGTCAAAAAAGCAAGACCAATAGGTCTTGCTTTTTGTATCTAACAAAATGGATGATTTTATCATCCATTTTGTTTTAATTCTCTTTCAAATGTATCTGAGAGAGTGGTAAAGCTTAATTTATTTAAAGTCAGAGGGTGGATAAAGGATAGTTTAAATGCGTGAAGCATCAGCCTCTTGTTTTTTGAGTGTGGGTTGTAGAGAGGGTCCCCGAGGATTGGATGTCCGTGGTGAGATAGGTGGACTCGGATTTGATGAGTACGTCCTGTTTTTAATCTACACCGAACGAGACTGGTTTTGTTTTGAAATTGTTTTAACCGAGTTACATGAGTTTCGGCGTATTGACCATTTTTTTGATCCACAATTCTTTTTCTACGATCGTGGCGATTGCGACCGATTTTATCTCGGAAGATCAAGTCCTTAGCCTCTAATCTTCCATCAACCAGAGCCCAGTATTCTCGAGAAATCTCTTTCTTTTCTAATAAGCGATTAAGGATAGGAAGAATGAATGGATTCTTAGCAAACAGTACGAGACCACTTGTTTCCATATCTAGTCTATGGACAACATAGCAGGTTTGGCCGACATAGGCGCTGACATGATTGAGAAGAGCTATCTCGTCTGGCTGATTTCCATGTGTCTTCATACCCTCAGGTTTATTGACGATAATTAAATGTTGGTCTTGATAGACTTCTTCGACAAGTTTGGGATTTCCCCAGAGAATTTTTTTTGTAGGATAATCCTCCTCATCGAAGATCAACTGACATTCATCCCCAGCTTTGACCGTTTGATGCCAGTGGACTTCTTCTTGATTAATGAGGATGTGTTTTTTGATTCTCAAAAAGTGCCTTATTTTTCTAGGTATTAACAGCTGTTCTTCTAGAAAATGTTTGACAGTCATTTCGGGTAGAGAGTCGGGGATTGTAAAGGTAAATTTCATACTGATATTGTAACAAAAATCAATTTATTTGGACAGGGGAACTAGCAAAATTCTTGTCTTCCTATGGGGAAGATGATAAAATATACGCATGAAATTAGATACCTTATTTGAAAAATTTCTTTCTTTGTTTAAAAAAGAAGAATTTGAAATTGAAAAAACAGAAATGAATGGAATTGAACAAGAAGAAAGTGTGTCGAGCAATTTACGGCGTTCAAGAGCAGGACGAAAGAAAGCGGGGGCAATTGGCCCTGTTCGAAAATTTTGGCGTCGCTATCACCTGACAAAAATCTTTTTGATTCTTGGGCTTAGTGCCAGCTTGTTTGTTGGGGTCTATTTGTTTGCTCTAGCAAAATCGACAAATGTTACCGACTTACAAAACGCTTTAAAAACTCGCACTCTGATTTTTGACAGAGAGGAAAAAGAAGCAGGCGCCTTGTCAGGTCAAAAAGGCACCTATGTCGAACTTTCGGACATCAGTGAAGACTTACAAAATGCCGTCATTGCTACAGAAGATAGAAGTTTCTACAAGAACGATGGTATTAACTATGTTCGTTTTTTTCTAGCGATAGTGACGGCTGGACGCTCAGGTGGTGGTTCTACAATTACCCAACAATTGGCGAAGAATGCCTATCTTTCTCAAGATCAGACTGTACAGAGAAAGGCGAAAGAATTCTTTTTAGCTTTAGAGCTAACTAAAAAGTATAGCAAGAAAGAAATTCTGACTATGTACTTGAACAATGCCTACTTCGGAAATGGAGTTTGGGGTGTTGAAGATGCAAGTAAAAAATACTTCGGGGTCTCAGCTTCTCAACTGACGCTTGATGAAGCTGCAACTTTAGCTGGAATGCTCAAAGGGCCGGAATTGTATAACCCTTTGAATTCTATTGAAGATTCTACTAATCGTAGAGACACTGTTCTACAAAACATGGTCGCTGCTGGCTATATTGATAAAGACAAAGAAGCGGAAGCTTCGGGTGTTGATATGGCCTCTCAACTGCAAGATGCTTATGAAGGTAAAGTTTCAGACTACCGATATCCATCCTATTTTGATGCTGTTGTTAATGAAGCAATTGAAAAGTATAATTTAACTGAAGAAGAAATTGTGAACAACGGCTATCGTATATATACGGAATTAGATCAGAATTACCAGGCTAATATGCAGGTCATTTATGAAAACACAGCTCTCTTTCCAACCGCAGAAGATGGAACTCATGCTGAGTCGGGAAGTGTTGCTCTAGAGCCAAAAACAGGAGGAGTTCGAGGAGTTGTTGGTCGTGTAGCAGGAGATGATAAAGCCGGCTTCCGAAATTTCAACTATGCGACTCAATCAAAAAGAAGCCCAGGTTCAACTATTAAGCCCTTAGTTGTCTATACCCCAGCAGTCGAAGCTGGTTGGGCTCTAAATAAAGAGTTGGACAATCATACTATGGAGTATGGTGATTACAAGGTAGATAACTACGCAGGAATCAAAACATCTCCAGAAGTTCCAATGTACCAAGCTTTAGCTGAATCCCTAAACCTTCCTGCAGTAGCCACGGTTAAGGAACTTGGTATTGAAAAGGCTTTTGAATCAGGTGAAAGATTCGGGCTTAACTTAACCGATGTAGATCGTGTGTTGGGTGTTGCACTGGGTGGTGGTGTGGAAACTAGTCCACTGCAAATGGCGCAAGCTTATGCAGCATTTGCAAACGAAGGTTTGATGCCTGAAGCACATTTCATTACACGTATTGAAAATGCAAGTGGGCAAGTCATTGCTACTCATAAGAATTCTCAAAAACGAGTGATAGATAAATCCGTAGCGGATAAAATGACTAGTATGATGCTAGGGACATTCACAAACGGTACAGGGATAAGTTCATCACCAGGTGATTATGTTATGGCCGGGAAAACAGGTACAACAGAAGCAGCCTTCAACCCGGTGTATACGAGTGACCAGTGGGTTATCGGCTATACGCCAGATGTAGTCATTAGTCACTGGCTTGGTTTCCCGACAACCGATGAAAATCATTATCTAGCAGGTTCGACATCAAATGGCGCCGCTCATATTTTTAGAAGTATGGCAGAAACAATTCTTCCATATACGCCAGGAAGTACATTTACAGTTGAAAACGCCTATAAAATAAATGGGATTGCTCCTAAAAATGTTCCAAATCAGTCTGCTGACAATGGTGGAGGGCAGTCAAATGACTCTATAAATGATATCCAAAGTAGAGCTCAGAACCTTATTGATGAAGCAGAAAAAGCTATTTCAGATGCAAAAATTAAAGAAAAGGCAAAAACCGTCTGGGATACAATTGTAGATTTGTTCCAATAAATTTTTTAAAAGACAAGAGCATAACTCTTGTCTCTTTTTATATCCTAAAAAGTCTAAAAAGATATCCCAACGAAATATCAAAAATTCTAAAAAATATAATCAAGCAAGATAAATAACAAAATAGAAGAAATGTCATAATTCGTCTCTACCTTTGCTATACTATTGGCAGAAAAGGAGAACGACTATGTTAGACATGAATTATCACGAAGTAAAAGCTATTGTACATAAGTGTAGAAAAGAATACTACCTTCATTTATGGGAAAAAGAAGATTGGGATCAAGAGGGAATGATTTGCCTACATGACTTATTAGAAAATCACCCTGATTTTAAGGAAAATAAAAATAAGGAATTTTATACCTACTTCAAAACAAAGTTTCGAAATCGAATTTTGGATGCAGTTCGAAAACAAGAAAGTTATAAAAGAAGATTGGATCGACAAGCTTATGAAGAAGTGAGCGAGATTAGCCATCGATTAGGCGAAGGGGGGTTGTTGATAGATGAGTCTTACGCACTACAAGAATTGCTTAACGAGTATCGAGCAGGATTAGGGAAAGAAAAATTGGAGTTATTTGAACGATTGTTGGCTGATGAGCGATTCAAAGGAAGAAAAGCAATGTTGAAAGAACTAAAGCATGTACTAAGAGATTTTTCTCCAAAAAGATAAAAAAATAAGCTCAAGTTCTTGACAAGAATCTAAAAGTCGGTATAATAGAAAGAGTTAAAAAAGCTCAGGTCCGTTGGTCAAGGGGTTAAGACACCGCCTTTTCACGGCGGTAACACGGGTTCGAATCCCGTACGGACTATGGGTGTATCGCGGTTAATGGAAATAGGATTTAAAAAAAGTTAAAAAAACCTGTTGACAGAGAAAAGTGACTGTGATATACTAATATAGTTGTCGTAAGCGCGACAAAGACCTTTGAAAACTGAACAAGACGAACCAATGTGCAGGGCACTATAACATTAAGTTGTAGTACTGAACAATGAAAAAAACAATAAATCTGTCAGTGACAGAAATGAGTGAGAACTCAAACTTTTAATGAGAGTTTGATCCTGGCTCAGGACGAACGCTGGCGGCGTGCCTAATACATGCAAGTAGAACGCTGAAGGAAGGAGCTTGCTCTTTCCGGATGAGTTGCGAACGGGTGAGTAACGCGTAGGTAACCTGCCTGGTAGCGGGGGATAACTATTGGAAACGATAGCTAATACCGCATAACAGTAGATATCGCATGATAACTACTTGAAAGGTGCAATTGCACCACTACCAGATGGACCTGCGTTGTATTAGCTAGTTGGTGAGGTAACGGCTCACCAAGGCAACGATACATAGCCGACCTGAGAGGGTGATCGGCCACACTGGGACTGAGACACGGCCCAGACTCCTACGGGAGGCAGCAGTAGGGAATCTTCGGCAATGGACGGAAGTCTGACCGAGCAACGCCGCGTGAGTGAAGAAGGTTTTCGGATCGTAAAGCTCTGTTGTAAGAGAAGAACGAGTGTGAGAGTGGAAAGTTCACACTGTGACGGTATCTTACCAGAAAGGGACGGCTAACTACGTGCCAGCAGCCGCGGTAATACGTAGGTCCCGAGCGTTGTCCGGATTTATTGGGCGTAAAGCGAGCGCAGGCGGTTAGATAAGTCTGAAGTTAAAGGCTGTGGCTTAACCATAGTACGCTTTGGAAACTGTTTAACTTGAGTGCAAGAGGGGAGAGTGGAATTCCATGTGTAGCGGTGAAATGCGTAGATATATGGAGGAACACCGGTGGCGAAAGCGGCTCTCTGGCTTGTAACTGACGCTGAGGCTCGAAAGCGTGGGGAGCAAACAGGATTAGATACCCTGGTAGTCCACGCCGTAAACGATGAGTGCTAGGTGTTAGACCCTTTCCGGGGTTTAGTGCCGTAGCTAACGCATTAAGCACTCCGCCTGGGGAGTACGACCGCAAGGTTGAAACTCAAAGGAATTGACGGGGGCCCGCACAAGCGGTGGAGCATGTGGTTTAATTCGAAGCAACGCGAAGAACCTTACCAGGTCTTGACATCCCTCTGACCGCTCTAGAGATAGAGTTTTCCTTCGGGACAGAGGTGACAGGTGGTGCATGGTTGTCGTCAGCTCGTGTCGTGAGATGTTGGGTTAAGTCCCGCAACGAGCGCAACCCCTATTGTTAGTTGCCATCATTCAGTTGGGCACTCTAGCGAGACTGCCGGTAATAAACCGGAGGAAGGTGGGGATGACGTCAAATCATCATGCCCCTTATGACCTGGGCTACACACGTGCTACAATGGTTGGTACAACGAGTCGCAAGCCGGTGACGGCAAGCTAATCTCTTAAAGCCAATCTCAGTTCGGATTGTAGGCTGCAACTCGCCTACATGAAGTCGGAATCGCTAGTAATCGCGGATCAGCACGCCGCGGTGAATACGTTCCCGGGCCTTGTACACACCGCCCGTCACACCACGAGAGTTTGTAACACCCGAAGTCGGTGAGGTAACCTTTTAGGAGCCAGCCGCCTAAGGTGGGATAGATGATTGGGGTGAAGTCGTAACAAGGTAGCCGTATCGGAAGGTGCGGCTGGATCACCTCCTTTCTAAGGATAAGGAATGCACATTGGTCTTGTTTAGTCTTGAGAGGTCTTGTGGGGCCTTAGCTCAGCTGGGAGAGCGCCTGCTTTGCACGCAGGAGGTCAGCGGTTCGATCCCGCTAGGCTCCATTGGTGAGAGATCACCAAGTAATGCACATTGAAAATTGAATATCTATATCAAATAGTAACAAGAAAATAAACCGAAAACGCTGTAGTATTAATAAGAGTTTATGACTGAAAGGTCAAAAAAGTAAGGTTAAGTTAATAAGGGCGCACGGTGGATGCCTTGGCACTAGGAGCCGAAGAAGGACGTGACAAACGACGATATGCCTTGGGTAGCTGTAAGTAAGCGATGATCCAGGGATTTCCGAATGGGGGAACCCAACAGGTACTACCTGTTACCCATATCTGTTAAGGATATGAGGAGGAAGACGCAGTGAACTGAAACATCTAAGTAGCTGCAGGAAGAGAAAGCAAAAGCGATTGCCTTAGTAGCGGCGAGCGAAACGGCAGGAGGGCAAACCGAAGAGTTTACTCTTCGGGGTTGTAGGACTGCAATGTGGACTCAAAGACTATAGAAGAATGACATGGGAAGGTCAGCCAAAGAGAGTGAGAGCCTCGTATTTAAAATAGTCTTTGTACCTAGCAGTATCCTGAGTACGGCGAGACACGTGAAATCTCGTCGGAATCTGGGAGGACCATCTCCCAACCCTAAATACTCCCTAGTGACCGATAGTGAACCAGTACCGTGAGGGAAAGGTGAAAAGCACCCCGGGAGGGGAGTGAAATAGAACCTGAAACCGTGTGCCTACAACAAGTTCGAGCCCGTTAATGGGTGAGAGCGTGCCTTTTGTAGAATGAACCGGCGAGTTACGATATGATGCGAGGTTAAGTTGAAGAGACGGAGCCGTAGGGAAACCGAGTCTGAATAGGGCGCTTTAGTATTATGTCGTAGACCCGAAACCATGTGACCTACCCATGAGCAGGTTGAAGGTGCGGTAAGACGCACTGGAGGACCGAACCAGGGCACGTTGAAAAGTGCTTGGATGACTTGTGGGTAGCGGAGAAATTCCAAACGAACTTGGAGATAGCTGGTTCTCTCCGAAATAGCTTTAGGGCTAGCGTCGACATCAAGATTCTTGGAGGTAGAGCACTGTTTGGGTGAGGGGTCCATCCCGGATTACCAATCTCAGATAAACTCCGAATGCCAATGAATTATGGTCGGCAGTCAGACTGCGAGTGCTAAGATCCGTAGTCGAAAGGGAAACAGCCCAGACCACCAGCTAAGGTCCCAAAATAATTGTTAAGTGGAAAAGGATGTGGGGTTGCACAGACAACTAGGATGTTAGCTTAGAAGCAGCTATTCATTCAAAGAGTGCGTAATAGCTCACTAGTCGAGTGACCCTGCGCCGAAAATGTACCGGGGCTAAAACAATTTACCGAAGCTGTGGATACCTTTATAGGTATGGTAGGAGAGCGTTCTATGTGTGGAGAAGGTGTACCGTGAGGAGCGCTGGAACGCATAGAAGTGAGAATGCCGGTATGAGTAGCGAAAGACAGGTGAGAATCCTGTCCACCGTAAGACTAAGGTTTCCAGGGGAAGGCTCGTCCGCCCTGGGTTAGTCGGGACCTAAGGAGAGACCGAAAGGTGTATCCGATGGACAACAGGTTGATATTCCTGTACTAGAGTATGTAGTGATGGAGGGACGCAGTAGGCTAACTAAAGCAGACGATTGGAAGTGTCTGTCTAAGCAGTGAGGTGTGAATTGAGTTAAATGCTTAATTCTATAACATTGAGCTGTGATGGGGAGCGAAGTTTAGTAGCGAAGTTAGTGACGTCACACTGCCAAGAAAAGCTTCTAGCGTTTAAACATACTCTACCCGTACCGCAAACCGACACAGGTAGTCGAGGCGAGTAGCCTCAGGTGAGCGAGAGAACTCTCGTTAAGGAACTCGGCAAAATGACCCCGTAACTTCGGGAGAAGGGGTGCTGACTTTAAGTCAGCCGCAGTGAATAGGCCCAAGCAACTGTTTATCAAAAACACAGCTCTCTGCTAAATCGTAAGATGATGTATAGGGGGTGACGCCTGCCCGGTGCTGGAAGGTTAAGAGGAGTGCTTAGGAGTAATCCGAAGGTATGAATTGAAGCCCCAGTAAACGGCGGCCGTAACTATAACGGTCCTAAGGTAGCGAAATTCCTTGTCGGGTAAGTTCCGACCCGCACGAAAGGCGTAATGATTTGGGCACTGTCTCAACGAGAGACTCGGTGAAATTTTAGTACCTGTGAAGATGCAGGTTACCCGCGACAGGACGGAAAGACCCCATGGAGCTTTACTGCAGTTTGATATTGAGTGTCTGTACCACATGTACAGGATAGGTAGGAGTCTATGAGATCGGGACGCCAGTTTCGAAGGAGACGCTGTTGGGATACTACCCTTGTGTTATGGCCACTCTAACCCGGATAGGTGATCCCTATCGGAGACAGTGTCTGACGGGCAGTTTGACTGGGGCGGTCGCCTCCTAAAAGGTAACGGAGGCGCCCAAAGGTTCCCTCAGAATGGTTGGAAATCATTCGCAGAGTGTAAAGGTATAAGGGAGCTTGACTGCGAGAGCTACAACTCGAGCAGGGACGAAAGTCGGGCTTAGTGATCCGGTGGTTCCGTATGGAAGGGCCATCGCTCAACGGATAAAAGCTACCCTGGGGATAACAGGCTTATCTCCCCCAAGAGTTCACATCGACGGGGAGGTTTGGCACCTCGATGTCGGCTCGTCGCATCCTGGGGCTGTAGTCGGTCCCAAGGGTTGGGCTGTTCGCCCATTAAAGCGGCACGCGAGCTGGGTTCAGAACGTCGTGAGACAGTTCGGTCCCTATCCGTCGCGGGCGTAGGAAATTTGAGAGGATCTGCTCCTAGTACGAGAGGACCAGAGTGGACTTACCGCTGGTGTACCAGTTGTCTTGCCAAAGGCATCGCTGGGTAGCTATGTAGGGAAGGGATAAACGCTGAAAGCATCTAAGTGTGAAACCCACCTCAAGATGAGATTTCCCATGATTTTATATCAGTAAGAGCCCTGAGAGATGATCAGGTAGATAGGTTAGAAGTGGAAGTGTGGCGACACATGTAGCGGACTAATACTAATAGCTCGAGGACTTATCCAAAGTAACTGAGAATACGAAAGCGTAAGGTTTTCTTGGAATTTGATAGATATTCAATTTTGAGTAGGTATTACTCAGAGTTAAGTGACGATAGCCTAGGAGATACACCTGTACCCATGCCGAACACAGAAGTTAAGCCCTAGAACGCCGGAAGTAGTTGGGGGTTGCCCCCTGTGAGATATGGAAGTCGCTTAGCTCGAGGGAGTTTAGCTCAGCTGGGAGAGCATCTGCCTTACAAGCAGAGGGTCAGCGGTTCGATCCCGTTAACTCCCATAGGTCCCGTAGTGTAGCGGTTATCACGTCGCCCTGTCACGGCGAAGATCGCGGGTTCGATTCCCGTCGGGACCGTAATAACGAAAGTTATTTGACTCGTTAGCTCAGTTGGTAGAGCAATTGACTTTTAATCAATGGGTCACTGGTTCGAGCCCAGTACGGGTCATATTTGCGGGTTTGGCGGAATTGGCAGACGCACCAGATTTAGGATCTGGCGCTTAACGGCGTGGGGGTTCAAGTCCCTTAACCCGCATAATAGAAATCAGCCGGCTTAGCTCAGTTGGTAGAGCATCTGATTTGTAATCAGAGGGTCGCGTGTTCAAGTCATGTAGCCGGCATTTTTTTTAATATAAACCAGAGTCGATGCGAACGTAGTTCAGTGGTAGAACACCACCTTGCCAAGGTGGGGGTCGCGGGTTCGAATCCCGTCGTTCGCTTATAGAGGCCGGGGTGGCGGAACTGGCAGACGCACAGGACTTAAAATCCTGCGATTGGTAACGATCGTACCGGTTCGATTCCGGTCCTCGGCATATATTGAAGAGCACCCTTAGCTCAACTGGATAGAGTACCTGACTACGAATCAGGCGGTTAGAGGTTCGACTCCTCTAGGGTGCATTAACAATTTAATTCGGGAAGTAGCTCAGCTTGGTAGAGTACTTGGTTTGGGACCAAGGTGTCGCAGGTTCGAATCCTGTCTTCCCGATTGGTCAATACTTGAATTGAGGCAATTGCCTTTTTTTTATTTTTATATTTGATTTTGATCATTATAATCTGAAAATTACATTGCGTTTTCTTAAATGTTTCGTTACTTTTTCATGTCTAAACTAATAAATATGTAAAGAATTATCTTATCGATAGTTCTTTTTTTTAAAATTTGATATCCTAGACATATGAAAAGAATCAAAATTGATGTTGTAGTTGTGCCTTTAAGTGGACATCTGTACCCAACAATGAATTTATTAATACCCTTACTTAATAACCCTCGATATGATATTCGCTTATTCACTGGTCCTCAAAAAAAAGCCGTTGCCGAATCTGCAGGTTTTCATGTAGTTCCAATACTAGAAAATCACATTGAGGATTTTGAACGGGCTGCTAATAATGATCAGCAATTAGGGATACTATCAGCTTATCAACAACTTTCTTCTAGTATTGATTTAATTAATGTAGTTTCAGATCAATTATTGGAAGAGTGGCAAATGAATCGCCCTGATATCGTCATTGCTGATTTTATAACCTTGTCTGGAGGTTTAGTAGCTAATCAACTTGGTATTCCTTGGATAACTACTATGGCTACCCAGTTTGCGATTGAAACGACAGATGGTCCTCCTTGTTTCTTTGGTGGACTGGGAAGTCCCAAGAATTTTTGGCAGGCTACAATACAATTTTTGGGGAGAAAAGCAACTCGTATAGTGAAACGTATTGTATCTTTTTCATTCCGTGATCGTTTAAAGAGATATAAATTCAAAGTATATAACCAACTCGGTCAGGAGACAATTTATTCTCCTTATTCCATTCTCGCTATTGGCATGAAAGAATTAGAACTTAAAAAGGAATTTCCAGAGCATTTTCGTTGGGTGGGCCCATCAGGAGCTTCAGTTGAGGCAGGAGAGGATTATCCTTTAGATTTGTCTCCTTTTATGGAGCGAAAGAAAGTTTTGATGACTTGCGGTACACAACTAGCTTGGGCAAAAGAAAATCTTATTTATCAAGCTAAGCAACTTGCAAAAGCTCATCCTGATTGTCACTTTTTTGTAACTCGTGGTGTAGGTGGAGAGGCCTTCCAATGTGAAAAACTCATGGAGAATCTGTCCCTTGTTTCTTATCTCCCTTATAAGGAGTATATCCCTCAGATGGATTATGTCATTCATCATGGTGGAGCTGGAATTTTTTATCAATGCATTATTTATGGTAAGCCAGCTTTGATATTACCTCATGATTATGATCAATTTGATTATGCCGTTCGTGGGGTTGAGGCCGGTATTGCTTTTACAGCTAAAAGAGATAATAGCGAGGCCATTGGACAAGCCTTTGAGAAACTGTTAGCTATAGAAAATTGGCCAGAATTAGAGACTTTGCGCCAGGCAGCACAGTCTTATCATCCGACGGAAATTTTGGAGAGTGAAATTCATCGTCTGCTAGCGGATAAGGAGAAAGAAAAATGAAAACAGTTTTAGTAACTGGAGCAACAGGTTTCTTGGGTAAATATGTAGTAGAAGAATTAGTAGATCATGGTTATCTAGTGCGAGCTTTTGGCAGAAATAGAAAAGTTAGTTACTCCTTAGAGAATTCTTCAGTCAGTTTTTTTAAAGGGGATTTGACCAAAGCTGATGATGTGCTAGAGGCTTGTAAGGGGATGGATATGGTCGTTCATGCGGGAGCTCTGTCAACAGTTTGGGGCCCGTGGGAAGATTTTTATCAGGCCAATGTTTTAGGGACTAAACATGTTCTTGAAGCTTGTCGTCAAGCTGGAATTCAGCGCTTAGTCTATGTATCCTCGCCAAGTATTTATGCTGCTCCCAAGGAGCAGTTGGCTATCAAAGAAAGTGATGCTCCAGAGGAAAACAATCTCAATAACTATATCCGTAGTAAATTAGCTTCGGAGAAACTCTTTAAAGATTATCCAGATGTTCCTAGTATCATCTTGAGACCTCGTGGACTTTTTGGGATTGGGGATACCAGTATTTTGCCACGGGTGATCAACCTTAGTCAAAAAATAGGAATTCCTTTGATTGGAGATGGGCGTCAGCTCATGGACATGACTTGTGTGGAAAATGTAGCTTTGGCAATTCGTTTGGCTTTGGAAACTCCAGAAGCAAAAGGTGATATCTATAACATCACTAATGGCGAACCAAGAGCTTTTAGGGATTTGCTGGAGGAAAGTTTGACAGGTTTGGGTTATCCAATCAAATATAGAAAAATTCCAGCAACTCTATTATCGGGAATTGCCAGTAGTTTAGAGTTTCTTTATAAGACTCTGAATCTTAAAGGGGAGCCAGCCCTGACACGCTATACCTATTACCTGCTTCGCTATAGTCAGACTCTTGATATTAGTAAGGCTGAGAAGGAACTGGGTTATCATCCAAAAATAAGTATTTCAGAAGGGATTGAGCAATATGTCCAAGATTATCGAAAGCATTGAGTATTTCCCAGCAGGATATTGTACAAGTTATGCTGGTTTGCTCTTTAAGGGTGTCAAGAATAGAAAGATGACTTTTCCAGCGGGTGTCTTTTTAATCAAGCATAAGGAAAAGGGCTATCTGCTTTACGATACTGGCTATCACTATGATATTAAGAGGAAACTTCGTTATGGTTTTTATCGTCTAGGAACTCCAGTTCAAATGACGGAGGAGGATCAGATTTCACATTTGCTGGAAGCTAAAGGAATAAAGCCAGAAGACATTAACTATGTCTTGCTATCTCATTTACATCCAGATCATCTAGGAGGGGCTAGCTTCTTTCCTCATGCAAACTTTATCCTGACCCAGGAAGTGTATGATGTTTATAAGAAACCAAAACTAAAAGATTTAATTTTTAAAGAATTTTTACCGGCTACTTTTGAGGAGAGGTTGACAGTTATTAAGGCAGATCAGCAAAATGCTAACTTTAACTATCGGCCTACCAAGGATCTTTTTGGAGACGGAAGTATCCTTGTAGCTTCGATAGATGGTCATGCCAAAGGGCAAGCTTGTCTCTTTATTCCAGACTATCATCTCTTTATCGCGGCAGATCTTTGTTGGGGAATAGACCTCTTGCCTTATACCAAGCAGATGCATCTGATTCCTTCCTTGGTTCAAGATAGCAAGACTGACTATATCAAGGGAACAGAGTTACTGGAAGAAGTCTTGAGAGACGGCATTGAGGTAGTTGTCAGCCATGACCCTGTAGAAAGGATTGAGCGGATTTTGTATGAAAAAAATAACCTTTCTTAAAACGTTTATCCAAACTCGGTGGCTTCATCATTTTAAATCTCGAGACGCTTTAGAAAACTATCAGAAAAAGCAACTAGCTGCCTATATGGCCTTTCTTAAACGTGAGTCGCCTTATTTTAAAAATGGGGTACCTAGCGACTTTGACCATATGGACAAAGCTTTTATGATGGCTCATTTTAATGAGCTCAACACCCAAGAAGTGGATCGAGACGAGGCCTTGGCTTTGGCTATCGAAAGTGAAAAGACTCGAAATTTCACAGAACTTAAAGGAGAAATAGCTGTCGGTCTTTCTTCAGGGACATCCGGGCATCGGGGAATCTTTATTACAACCGAAAAAGAGCGAAGTATGTGGGCGGCGGCAATCCTAGCCAAGATGTTGCCTAAAGGTCAACTTTTTGGACACCGCATCGCCTTTTTCCTGAGAGCGGATAATGAACTCTATCAGACAATCAATACGGCACTCATTCGTTTAGAATACTTTGATATTTTCAAGAATACAGATGAGCATATCGAGCGTCTCAATAGTTATCAACCGACTATTGTAGTGGCACCTGCTTCTATGTTGATTGAATTGAGCAAGCGCCTAAAAGCCGGAGAGCTAAAGATTCATCCGCAAAAAATCGTATCGGTGGCTGAAATCTTGGAAGATAGTGATAAAGAGCGAATTTTGAGCGCTTTTGAGTTGCCGATTATTGACCAAGTCTACCAGGCAACCGAAGGTTTCCTAGCCTGTACTTGCTCTGCTGGGAATCTTCATCTCAATGAAGACATCATTTTTGTAGAAAAGCACTACTTGGATGAACGACGTTTTTATCCAGTGATTACGGATTTTAAGCGGAGCAGTCAGCCTGTTTATCGCTACCAACTCAACGATATCTTGGTTGAAAATCCTAAACCTTGTCCATGTGGATCTCATTACACAAGGATTGACAAGATCGAAGGGCGTTCTGACGACATCTTCTATTTTGATGGACGAGATGGAGGTCAGGTAACGATTTATCCTGACTTTATCAGACGTTGCATCCTCTTTGTGGAGAATGTTGGAGATTATCAAGTTAAGCAACACTCTGAGAAGCTAGTGGAAGTTTGTTTGAGTCGAAGAGATGAGCAAGTAGAAACAGCAATCACAGAGCAATTCAGACTCTTGGCGCAACAAAAAGAGTTTAAAACACCTGAAATAAAATTTTCAGATTATCACTGGGATACAAGCCGTAAGCTCAAACGTATCCAACGTTTATGAAAGGACAAAAGATTATGACAGAAGTGAAAAGACATGTAGAAATTGCAGGCTATGGAGTTTGCCTCCCAAAAAACACAGTGCAATTTAAAGACCAAACGCGTTATCGTGTCGTAGAAAATGAACAAACACAGCTAGATTTGGCAGAAGCGGCGATCCAAGCTGCGCTTGAAAATGCAAACTTAAGTATTAAAGATATTGATTGCCTTGTATCAGCTAGCGCGGTAGGTGTTCAACCTATTCCATGTACAGCTGCTTTGATTCATGAGCGCGTAGCAAAAGGACTCTCTATTCCAGCTATGGATATCAATACGACTTGTACAAGTTTTATCTCTGCTCTATCAACGATGTCATATTTGATTGAAGCAGGAGAATATGATCGCGTTTTGATTGTATCTAGTGAAGTCGGTAGCTTGGGTCTCAATCCAAAGCAAAAAGAAAGTTATGAACTCTTTGGTGATGGGGCGGCAGCCTTTATTTTCCAAGCAAGTGACAAGGATAAGGGAGTGATAGCAAGCCTTCAACGTACTTGGTCGGAGGGAGCTCACGATACTGAAATTCGTGGAGGTTTGACTTCATATCAACCAAAAGAGTACTCTGAAGAAACGAAGACCAATTTCATGTTTGATATGAAAGGGAAGAAAATCCTCTTGCTTTCTGCTCGTGTCATTCCAGAAATGTTCCAAGAATTCCAAGAGAAATCTGGTATTTCTAAAGATGCTGTAGACTATATTATTCCACACCAAGCTAGCCGAGCATTACCACTTGTTATGGATAAACTAGGAGTTAGCAAAGACAAGTATCTCAATATTGTCAGTGAGTATGGGAACATGGTTTCCGTTGCGGTACCTTTTGGCTTGGCCTATGCACTCGATCATGGCTATGTGAAGGAAGGAGATACCATCTTCTTGATGGGGACTGCAGCTGGTATGACGGTTAATATGTTGGCTTTGAAATTGTAAAATAAGAGCAGGCACCTATAAGTGGCCTGCTTTTTAAATTAATTTTAAACATAGAACTATCGGCCTATACAGAAAAAGCTTGATAAGTTTTATGAAACTAAGTATACTAGAAGGGAACAAGCGTTTTCAGACGTTGAATTAGGGAGTATACTTAGAAGTTGAGAGGGAGATATGGGAATCAGAAAATTTCGATTATTGATGTCCAAGTATGGCTTTAGTATTGCGATTATCCTGATAGAATTATTTGTTATTTTTGGAATTATTCTTTACATGAGCCAGATTGCACCAATTATTTGGGTGACTCTTGTATTTTTGATCAGCGTAGCAACCGTTATAGCGATTGTCAATCGTTCCATGTCGCCAGAGAGTAAGGTGACTTGGTTGATTGTGACCTTTGTGCCTGTGTTTGGTCCGTTACTTTATATCATGTTTGGTGAGCGCCGACTATCAAAAAAAGAGCTGAAACAACTCAGAGAATTGCGTTCGATTACTTTACAAGAGAAGCATGAAGATAGTCTTCATCAGAACCTACAAGAAACTGATAAATCTGCCTATGGGATTATCAACGCTTTGCTACATATGGATAGCAATGCGGAAGTCTATGAGCATACGGATTCACAATTTTTCGCAAATGGAGAAGAAATGTGGCAGCAGATGCTGAAGGATCTTAAAAGAGCTAAAAAATTTATTTTTCTAGAATATTACATTGTCGACGAAGGTTTGATGTGGGATAGCATGTTCGAAATTCTCGAAGAAAAAGCTGCTCAGGGTGTTGAAGTCAAGATGCTCTATGACGATATTGGTTGTATGGTGACTTTGCCTGGGGATTATACTGTTTATTTGCGGTCTAAAGGAATTGATGCTCATAAGTTTAATAAGGTGATTCCTCGTATGACAGTGGCCTATAACAACCGTGACCACCGTAAAATCTTGGTCATTGATGGGCAGATTTCCTACACTGGTGGGATCAACCTCGCAGACGAATATATCAATCATATTGAACGTTTTGGACACTGGAAAGATAGTGGAATTCGGATAGATGGTCCGGCGACTCAAGCCTTTACCAGACTATTTCTCATGAACTGGTACATCAACCGTGGGGAAATCAGTGACTTTGATCAGTATCATTTGGAAAATCAGACACGGTCTGGTAGTGGTCTTTGTATCCCATACGGTAGTGGACCGAAACCAATCTACCAGATGAAGGTGGGTAAAATTGTCTATCAAAATCTGATTAATCAAGCAGAGGATTTTGTTTATATCACAACGCCTTATCTCATTATCGATTATGATTTAACAGAGGATATAAAGAATGCGGCGATGCGAGGTGTAGATGTGAGAATAGTCACACCCCACATACCAGATAAGAAACTCATTCAACTTGTAACACGGGGAGCTTATCCAGATCTTTTATCTGCGGGTGTTCGCATTTTTGAATACACACCTGGTTTTATCCATAGTAAGCAAATGATTGTTGATGATCGATTTGCGGCTGTGGGTACGATTAACTTGGATTATCGTAGCTTGGTCCACCACTATGAAAATGCAGTACTACTCTACAAAACAGAGTCAATCGCGGATATTCGCAAAGATTTTGAAGAAATTTTTGAACAATCTCAAGAAATCTTCTCGGATACCATAAATCCTACATGGTATCAAATGATGATTAAAGAAGTAACACAGTTATTTGCACCAATGCTTTAATTGAAAGAGATGGATTACCATCTCTTTTTTTCTGCAAGCAGTTTCCTTGACATCTTGTTTTTTTTGCGCTATCATATGTCCATATAATATATGGGAGTCTGTGTACAGTCTGAGAGGAAGTGTTAAACTTCGACCGCACCTGATCTGGGTAATGCCAGCGTAGGGAACGAATACTTGGCCTAATTTTGCACCTTTTTCATATATGAAAAAGGTTTTTCTTTTTGTTAAAAGAAAACCTGAGAAGAGGAGGTTTTTATGAAAGCAAGCATTGCCTTGCAAGTTTTACCCTTATCACAAGGAATTGATCGAATAGCTCTTATCGATCAAGTCATTGCTTATCTGCAAGCTCAAGGAGTGACTATGGTAGTGACACCCTTTGAAACGGTCTTAGAGGGAGACTTTGATCAACTCATGCGCATTCTCAAAGAAGCGCTAGAGGTAGCAGGTCAAGGGGCAGACAATGTTTTTGCCAATGTGAAAATAAATGTAGGAGAGATTTTAAGCATCGATGAGAAACTTGAAAAGTATCATGAGACGGCATATTAGTCTGCTAGGATTTTTGGGAGTCTTATCTTTTTGGCAGGTAGCGGGTTTGTTAAAACTCCTACCAAAGTTTATCTTGCCGACACCTCTTGAAATTCTTCAGTCTTTTGTTCGTGATAGAGAATTTCTTTGGTGCCATAGCTGGGCAACTTTGAGAGTAGCCTTGTTAGGTTTGGTCTTGGGTGTTTTAATAGCCTGTATCATGGCCGTCCTTATGGATAGTTTGGGTTGGCTCAATGACTTGATTTACCCTATGATGGTAGTTGTTCAGACCATTCCGACCATTGCTATAGCTCCTATCTTGGTCTTGTGGTTAGGTTATGGAATCTTGCCCAAGATTGTCTTGATTATCTTGACGACAACCTTCCCAATCATTGTCAGTATTTTAGATGGATTTAGACACTGTGACAAGGACATGCTGACATTGTTTAGTTTGATGCGAGCAAATCCCTGGCAAATTCTCTGGCATTTTAAAATCCCTGTCAGCTTGCCTTACTTTTATGCAGGACTGAGAGTTAGTGTCTCCTACGCCTTTATCACAACAGTGGTATCTGAGTGGTTGGGAGGCTTTGAAGGACTAGGTGTCTACATGATTCAGTCTAAAAAACTTTTTCAGTATGATACCATGTTTGCCATTATTATTCTGGTATCACTGATCAGTCTTCTGGGTATGAAGCTAGTCGATATCAGCGAAAAATATGTGATTAAATGGAAACGTTCATAGAACAATAACGTTTGAGAAAAAGAAAAGAGGAAATAAAAATGAAGAAAAAATGGAAAGTGTTTTTAACGATTGTAACAGCTCTTCTAGCTGTCGTGCTTGTGGCTTGTGGTCAAGGAACTGCTTCTAAGGATAACAAAGAAGCAGAACTCAAAAAAATTGACTTTATCCTAGACTGGACACCAAATACCAACCACACAGGACTTTATGTAGCTAAGGAAAAAGGCTATTTCAAGGAAGCTGGAGTGGACGTGGACTTGAAATTGCCACCAGAAGAGAGTTCATCTGATTTAGTAATCAACGGTAAGGCGCCATTCGCTATCTATTTCCAAGACTATATGGCTAAGAAATTGGAAAAAGGGGCAGGCATTACTGCCGTTGCAGCGATTGTAGAACACAATACATCAGGAATTATCTCTCGTAAGTCTGACAATATCAATAGTCCAAAAGATTTGGTTGGTAAGAAATATGGAACCTGGAATGACCCGACTGAGCTTGCTATGCTGAAAACCTTGGTAGAATCTCAAGGTGGAGACTTTGAGAAGGTTGAAAAAGTACCAAACAACGACTCAAACTCTATCACACCGATTGCCAATGGCGTTTTTGATGCTGCTTGGATTTACTACGGTTGGGATGGAATTCTTGCTAAATCGCAAGGTGTGGATGCCAACTTTATGTACTTGAAGGACTATGTTAAAGAGTTTGACTACTACTCACCAGTTATCATCGCTAACAACGATTATCTGAAAGACAACAAAGAAGAAGCTCGCAAAGTAATCCAAGCCATCAAAAAAGGCTACCAATATGCCATGGAGCACCCAGAAGAAGCAGCCGATATCCTCATCAAGAATGCACCTGAACTCAAGGATAAACGTGACTTCGTCATTGAATCTCAAAAATACTTGTCAAAAGAGTATGCTAGCGACAAGGAAAAATGGGGACAATTTGATGCGGATCGCTGGAATGCCTTCTACAAATGGGATAAAGAAAATGGTATCCTTAAGGAAGACTTGACTGATAAAGGGTTCACTAACGAATTTGTGAAATAATGACAGAAATTAGACTAGAACACGTAAGCTATGCCTACGATGATGAAAAGATTTTAGAGGATATTAACCTGCAAGTGACTTCAGGTGAAGTGGTCTCTATCCTAGGACCCAGTGGTGTAGGAAAGACAACCCTCTTTAACCTGATTGCAGGCATTTTAGAAGTCCAGTCAGGACGAATCATTCTTGACGGAGAGGAAAATCCCAAGGGACGCGTGAGCTATATGCTACAAAAAGACTTGCTCTTGGAGCATAAGACGGTCCTTGGGAATATCATCCTGCCCCTCTTGATTCAAAAGGTGGATAAGGCAGAAGCTATTGCTCGCGCAGATGAAATCCTTGCGACTTTTCAGTTAACGGCTGTACGAGACAAGTATCCTCATGAGCTCAGTGGCGGGATGCGTCAGCGTGTTGCTTTACTCCGTACCTACCTTTTCGGGCATAAGCTCTTTCTTCTAGATGAGGCCTTTAGCGCCTTGGATGAGATGACCAAAATGGAACTTCATGCTTGGTATCTAGATATTCACAAACAGCTGGAGTTGACGACACTCATCATCACGCATAGTATCGAGGAGGCCCTCAATCTCAGTGACCGCATCTATATCTTGAAAAATCGCCCTGGGCAGATTGTTTCTGAAATTAAACTCGATTGGTCCGAGACAGAGGACAAGGAAGTTCAAAAAATTGCCTATAAACGCCAAATCTTAGCGGAATTGGGGTTAAATAGTTAGAAATGAAGGGAGTTGGTGAAGTTTAATATTTACCAGTCCCTTTTTGTCTTTTACAAAGAGAAACTGACTTGCGAGAAGGTGCTAAAAGCGCTATAATGAAGAAAAATAAAACATGGTATAAAAATGGGATTTGATAAAGATTTTGTGGAAAATATTTTTTCTAGTGGAGAAGATAGAGTAAATAGGTCTATTTTTGTAAAACCGGAAGAACTTATTGAAATATCCGATGAAGAGCTAAGTTATTTTGGCGAGGGTATTTTTTATTGTTTACCTCGTAATCAGTATGTAATGGATAATAAAGATAAAATTAGACAAAAATATAAATTATCTAAAGAAATGCCTAAAATAAATGGCATTCCTTTACCAACTTTTTTAAAAATGAGAGCATGGGATAGAATTAGAAAGACCAAGCCAACCTTAAAAGAAATCATCAGGATGATTGAAAAATGATGATTCAGTGTAGGTGAAGTGTTGTCTTATAATTAGAAAGAGGAGTTGTTATGAGATACAGTCAACAAGTATTAGACATGCTAAAAAGAGGTGTAAGTGGTGATGTTGATGATTACTATGACTTTTTTCTTGAGCTCACTGCTAAATTAGGCGAAGATGAGGCTTTTGCTGACAGTTTGATAGCAGAGAATGAACCTCTTTTTGATGTTATTAATGATGAACCAATGTATTATTTCTATGTCGAAGAAGATACAGAGAACAGAGAATTGTGCCAAAATTTTTTAAAGACTTACTATGAAAAAGCAAAACAACTAGTAGATAGCTAAATTTGGGCTTATCTTGTTCTTTGAGTTTATAGGTGGAATGGTATTGTATGAAAAAAGAAGAAATTAAAAATATATAGGCGCAGATCTTGAATTAAATGTTAATGGCCGAGGTACTTACTTTAAATCAAGTATTTGTGTAGTAGGTAATTATATGAGAAATAGAATCATTGCTGTTTACAGAATTCCAAATCGTTTGGTCTCTATTACAGTTGAAAATCCAGACTTTTCTGAATTAAGAGTTAATCAATTTGTAAAAATTGGAGACAAAGAGTATAGGATAAATAGTCTCCCTTTTGTGGATTCAACTCCACCAAAATCTTTTTTTGAAATGAATACATTTGCAATTGACTACACAGAGGATGAATTGATGAATAAAGTGGCAGTATTTACGCTATCGGATAGTCAATCATAGCGTTTTGCATAGAAACTATAGCAATCAATCCGTTCAATGTGTCAAAATGTATTATAAATCTAAAAAATGAAGACGGTAGCTTGAAAGAATCAGGGCAAGTTGTGTGGTACTAAATGACTTGAACTTCTTTGGAAAATATAGTATGTAGGAAAAAGCAATGTTGAAACTAATTAAAATTTTCAATTCTAGTATTTTAGGATATTGGTATATTCCAGAAAATCGTGACCCAGGTTTGATTGAGATTGATGAGCGCACTGGTGAAGTTACAGTTGCTATCGAGTCAAATTATGATAAAGAACTTGGGGCACCCTATTATGCAAACAAGGCTCGTGGAGCAGTGAAGCAGATGTGGGATAGAGGCGAATTACCAAGCGAGAAATCTTTTACCTGGTGCTGATTTTAAGAGATAACAAAAAGTGATTAAATGATGTTAAATAATGAACTAAATGACTACAGCAAACAAGACCCATTCGATGAAACAGATGAAATAGATGAACCCATTTTTTCGGAGTCTAATCTTGAAGGGTACAGTGATTTTTACAAAGATAGTGAAGAGTCAAAAGTTTGGTGGATTGATAAGATAAATGTTAGAGGAGAAATATTATTCAGCTTTGACCAGAAAAAAATTTATAACCTTTTTCGTGATTATCCTCACAATATGACTGAAGAAGAAGTTAGAATTTTTGATAGAGAAAATCCTTACTGGAGAGATTTTTTCTCTCAGTGATAGAATATGAACTATAGTAGAAAAAACTGTGAAAAATTCACACTACCAAAAAACTTCGGTATACCATTAATGATACCGAAGTTTTATTTTTCTAGACTTTACGAAATATTTCTTAGATTTGATCATAAATAACATACTTTCAAAGGATTTGAAAGCTAGGTGTAATTTTGTTATTATAACATAATTGTAGAATAGAAAATGAAATGGGAATTGCTTGTTATCTATAGCTATTTTTAAAAGTCAGTATTTTCAAGGCTTGAGCCCTAAAAATTTGACTTATAGAGTCGTAAATGATAGTATAGTCAAAGATAGTCAAAGTTTACGAAGGAGGTAGCAAGCTATGAAATTTAAAAATACATCGGATCATATTGAAGCCTATATCAAGGCAATTTTAGAACAATCTGGTATCGTAGAATTGCAACGAAGCCAGCTAGCGGATACCTTTCAAGTGGTACCTAGCCAGATTAACTATGTGATTAAAACTCGTTTTACAGAGAGTAGAGGATATCTAGTTGAGAGTAAGCGTGGTGGTGGGGGCTATATTCGAATTGGCCGAATTGAATTCTCAAACCACCATGAAATGCTCCGTGATTTATTGTATTCAGTAGGTGAAGAAGTTAGCCCAGTCATCTTTGAAGATGTTTTAAAACTTTTACTTGAACAAGAACTCTTGACTCGTCAGGAGATGAATCTGTTAGTTGCAACGGCCTCAGATCGTGTTTTGGGCGAGGAAGCTGATTATATTCGTGCCAATATGCTTCGTCAGATATTGCATGAAGTAGATAGAAAAGGAAAATAAAACGACATGAAATATTCAAAAGCATTGAGAGAATGTATAGACAGTGCCTTTCTAGTGGCGAGTCGCTTTGGAGCAGACTACCTGGAGTCTTGGCACCTACTGATTGCTATGGCTAATCATAGCTACAGTGTTGCTGGAGCAACTTTGAACGAGTTCCCGTATGAGATTGATCGTTTAGAGGAGGTCGCTGTTGAATTAACAGAGGCCAACTATAGCCACAAGGAAGATTATCAGGAACTCCCTTTTTCTTATCGTTTAAACGTCTTGATGTTGGAGGCGGAACATGTTGCCTCCGTTGTACATGCAAAAGCATTGGGGACTGAGCACCTTCTCTACGCAATCTTGCATGACGGTAATGCTTTAGCTACTCGCATTTTGGAAAAAGCAGGTTTTTCTTATGAAGATCAGAAGGACCAAGTCAAAATTGCTGGACTTCGACGTAGCCTTGAAGCGCGTGCTGGTTGGACAAAGGAAGATTTGAAGGCTCTACGTCAGCGCCATCGCTCAGTAGCAGATAAGCAAAATTCTATGGCCAATATGATGGGTATGCCTCAAACTCCAAGTGGCGGTTTGGAAGATTACACTCATGATCTCACAGAGCAAGCTCGTTCAGGCAAATTAGAGCCAGTTATCGGACGTGACCAGGAAATCTCTCGTATGATTCAAATTTTGAGTCGTAAAACTAAAAATAATCCTGTTCTAGTTGGAGATGCGGGTGTCGGTAAAACAGCTTTGGCACTTGGCCTTGCGCAGCGAATTGCTAATGGAGATGTACCAGCTGAAATGGCTAAGATGCGTGTTCTAGAGCTTGACTTGATGAATGTGGTTGCAGGAACTCGCTTCCGTGGGGATTTTGAAGAACGTATGAACAATATCATCAAAGATATCGAGGAAGATGGCAAGGTCATCCTCTTTATTGATGAGCTTCATACCATTATGGGTTCAGGAAGTGGGATTGACTCGACCTTGGATGCGGCTAATATCCTGAAACCTGCCTTGGCACGTGGAACACTGAGAACCGTTGGAGCAACTACTCAGGAAGAGTATCAAAAACATATCGAAAAAGACGCAGCCCTTTCTCGTCGCTTTGCAAAAGTGATGATTGAAGAGCCGAGCGTGGCTGACAGTATGGCTATCTTACAAGGCTTGAAAGCAACCTATGAGAAGCACCACCATGTCCAAATTACAGATGATGCTGTCGAAACAGCTGTTAAAATGGCGCATCGCTATTTGACAAGCCGTCACTTGCCAGACTCAGCGATTGACCTTTTGGATGAAGCAGCAGCGACAGTCCAAAACAAATCGAAACATGTGAAATCAGATGAGTCAGGTTTAACAGCAGCTGACAAGGCCTTGATGGATGGCAAATGGAAGCAAGCAGCGCAGCTCATTTCAAAAGAGCAGGAAGCACCTGTTTACAAAGATGTAGTAAAAGAATCTGATATTTTGACAACCTTGAGTCGCTTGTCAGGTATTCCAGTTCAAAAATTGACACAAACGGATGCCAAGAAGTATCTCAATCTTGAAGCTGAACTGCACAAACGTGTGATTGGACAAGAACAAGCTGTCTCTAGTATCAGTCGTGCCATTCGCCGAAATCAATCAGGTATTCGCAATAACAAACGTCCAATTGGGTCCTTTATGTTCTTAGGACCAACTGGTGTTGGTAAAACTGAATTGGCTAAGGCTTTGGCAGAAGTCCTCTTTGATGACGAATCTGCCCTTATCCGCTTTGATATGAGTGAGTACATGGAGAAATTTGCAGCCAGCCGTCTCAACGGAGCTCCTCCAGGTTATGTAGGCTATGAAGAAGGTGGAGAGTTGACCGAGAAGGTTCGCAATAAACCATATTCAGTCTTGCTTTTTGACGAGGTAGAAAAGGCTCACCCAGATATCTTTAATGTTCTCTTGCAGGTCTTGGATGATGGTGTCTTGACGGACAGTAAGGGCCGTAAGGTTGATTTTTCAAATACCATCATTATCATGACGTCGAACCTTGGTGCGACAGCTCTTCGTGATGACAAGACAGTCGGTTTTGGAGCTAAGGATATTCGTTTTGATCAGGAAAATATGGAAAAACGAATGTTTGAAGAGTTGAAAAAAACTTACCGCCCAGAGTTTATCAACCGTATTGATGAAAAAGTGGTCTTCCATAGCTTGTCAAGTCAAGATATGCAGGAAGTGGTTAAGATTATGGTTAAACCATTGATTGCAAGCCTAGCAGAAAAAGGAATTGACTTGAAACTTCAAGCTTCTGCCCTTAAACTTCTAGCTCAGAAGGGTTATGATCCAGAGATGGGAGCTCGCCCACTGCGCAGAACTATGCAAACGGAAGTAGAAGACAAACTAGCAGAACTCCTTCTTACAGGTGAACTGAAAGAAGGTAAGACACTTAAGATTGGTGTTAAAGCAGGTCAATTGAAATTTGATATTGCATAAAACAAAAACTAGGATACTCTAGTACTTGTAGATAGAAAGCCTTCATTGCCATCAATGCAGAAAGGAAGTAGAAGATGATGAATCAAACTATTCCAACCGGGATGACAGAAAAAGAGTACTTTGAAGTTCATGCTAGTCAAGCTGAATTTTTAGACTGGTACCACAAGCAAGCACTCCCTCAGTACGAAAAACCAAGCGTGACTGTGGATATGGTAGCCTATTGCTTTGTAGAAGGGAAAATGAAACTCTTTCTGATTCGTCGGAAGGCACATCCTTTTCAAAATTGTTTAGCGCTAGTTGGCGGGTTTATGGATAAAGGGGAAGATGCTGCCCATGCTTGTCAACGTGAGGTTAAAGAAGAAATCAATCTTGAACTTCCCTTAGAAAAAATTGAACAGTTAGTAACGGTATCGACTCCTGGTCGTGATCCCAGAGGTTGGACAGTTACCATTGCCCACTTGGTTTATCTACCGAACCGAGCGATTGACTTGGTTCAGGCTGGAGACGATGCAAAAGAAGTCCTTCTTGTAGATGTTGATTTTCACACAGGTAAGTGTTATTTGGATGGAAGAGAACTGAAAGAGAAAGACTTTGCATTTGACCACTTATCCATTATTCAAACATCCATCAAGAAGATTCAAAAAGCTATCGACTATGACCCTTGTATCCTTTATCTACTAGAGGATGAGTTCACAGTGGATGACGGCCTAGCCCTCATTGAGACTCTATGCCCAGAGAAATCCTGTACAAGTGATAGTTTCTTAGAGAAATATGGTCATAGCATAGAGGAAGTTGGCTTTAAACGGATTCCTCAGAAGGAAGTTATCACTATTTATCGATTAAAATAAAAAAGTGAGGTCGGAAAAATTTCTGGCCTCTTTTTGTTGTTATTTTTTGTTTAAGGATGTTTATCTTTTTTAGGATTACTCATAAAACGAATGAATAAATCTTTGTATTTGTATTTTAAATAATGTTCGTGTAAGTATAGTAGAGACATATAGACAATCATGAAGATTGTGGTTAAATAAAATAAATCAAATGTAGTCTGGGCATAGCGACTTGCAGACTGATAAGAGCAGAAAGCACCTAAAATTATCCAAGGAAGATATTTGTAATATTTGCTTGACATAAGTCTACACCTCCAATATCCTATTTCAATTTTATTATAGCTCTTCAAGAAAAAAATGCAAGCGATTACACTTTTAAAAGATAGCATTTCAGTAGGAAGAATTTTCCTGTTTTTTAAAATTGTTTACGAATAAAAGATATGGAAGGAGTAGGAAAAATGTACTAAAAAATAATTCTAAAAAATTTTAGATAAATAGTTGACAAAAATCAGAACAAACATTACAAAAATGTTTCGCAACATTTCAAAAAGATTACAGGAGGTAAATATTATGAAAACAAAACAATCCATTCGTTTACTAGCAGTTGCCGTATTGGCTTCGACTTTGCTTTTAGGAGCATGCGGAAATAAAAAAGAAGAAGCTAAAAATGACAATGCTAACAAGACAACACAAACGACATCAAGTTCAAAGACAAGCTCTTCTAACAAAGATAGTAAATCTCAAACTTCAACAAGCACCACTACTTCAGAAAACACTAAGTCATCATCTTCTGATCAGTCAAGGTCTACTGCTAATCAATCGCAAGCAACAACAGTGCCAGAAACAAAGCAGAATCAAAAATCTTCTGCTAAGCAAGCCCCTTCTCAATCCCCATCCAATCAACAAGGAACACAAGCAAAGCCGAATCAGTCAACTTATGATCCAGCAACTGATCGCAAACTTCAAGACAAGCAGGCAGAACATAACAGACGTTATAAAGGTGTCTTGACTATGGTGGACAAAGATTTTTCGGCTGTGGCTGGAAATTGGAAGGGTGCTAATGGCGAAACGATCACTGTCTCATCAAGTGGTCAGTTTACAGTAGAATCTGCTGATGGTAAGAAAGAAAACTATTCTATCCAAAGCTATTCTTATACTCTTGATGATGGGAAATACAATGCTGAAGTAGGTGGTGGAAAAGTCATCCAAATTACAACAGGAGCGGATGGTACAGTTTCTAGTGTTGTCTTGATTCAACCATAGAAAACTACCTCAAGTATAGTCTAGACTTAGATTTATAAAAGAGTAGTTCAACTGTTTTTCACTTAATTTCTCTAAATAGAAGTGGTATAATAAATGAATCAAAAGGGAATGAGTGATAAATCAATGGTGGATAAATTAATTTTACCTCAAAATACACGACTCATGGGAGTGTTTCTTGGATTTATAGGTGGTTCTTTGGATGTGTTCTGTCACATCCAGTACCATAGTTTGGTGGCGACACAGACTGGGAACATTCTCCTACTGATATCAGATTGGCACGACTCGAATGTCCTCAATACCATGTTGCGATTCTGCTCCATTATTTTCTTTTCCCTAGGATTTCTGTTTGCATTACACATGAAAGAATATCGCAAAACAGCCTATTGGCGGGTTAAGATGCTGCTTCCCTTATTTATTGGAACTCTTCTTTTGCCCTTCTTTTCTCGATTTCCTTTACTAGAAGTACCTTTTATTGCTTTTGGAACAGGCATGATGATGCTAACATTTACGGGTAGTTTGATTGAAGATCATCCCTATGTCATTTTTATGACCTCTGGAAATTATCGAAAGATGTTGACTGCTTTGTATCGCATCGTTAGAGGAGAAGGAGATGTTCAAGAATATCGTCGCCAAGCTTTGAACTATGGGATCGTTGTCGGTAGTTTCGTAGTAGGGGCAATTAGTTTGGCTGTATCGATGCATTTTTTCCATGAATGGTCTATTTGGATTGTCAGCTTCAATCTGTTTTTAATCATGGCCTACTATATAGCTAGAGTGAAGCAACTAGATTTGCAAGATGAAAATATATAAAAAGGCAAGGCTCGTTTTTGAGCTTTGCCTTTTTTGTGAGGTGGATAGAAGATTATGCTTTATCTAACTGCAATAGTGCTTCAATCTCAGCCAGAGTGCTAGCTTGTGAAATTGCTCCACGAAGTTTAGCTGCTCCAGATGTTCCACGGAGATAGTGAGGAGCTAGTCCACGGAATTCACGGACAGCAACCTTTTCTCCCTTGAGATCAATCAAGCGTTTTAAATGTTCGTAGGCAATTTTCATTTTATCTTCGAAGGTCAAATCAGGAAGGATTTCTCCCGTTTCGAAGTAATGATTGATTTGATTGAAGAGATAAGGATTACCCATAGCAGCGCGGCCAATCATGACAGCGTCAGCACCGACTTCTTCGATACGTTGTTTTGCATCTTGGACAGTACGGATATCACCGTTTGCGATAAATGGAATCTTAGTCAGAGCTTGTGCGACCTTGTGAAGTGTCTCAAGATCCGCATGACCAGTATACATTTGCTCACGGGTCCGGCCGTGCATTGCAAGGGCAGAAACACCTGCAGCTTCAGCAGCGAGGGCGTTTTCTACTGCTAAGGATGGGTCAGACCAACCTGTACGCATTTTGACAGTGAGAGGGATATCAAGGACAGATTGAACTTTGTTAATAATAGAGTAGATTTTATCAGGGTCCTTGAGCCACATAGCCCCAGCTTCGTTTTTTACGATTTTATTAACTGGGCAGCCCATGTTGATATCGACGATATCGGTCTTGGTGTTTTCTTGGATGAATTCTGCTGCGCGTGCTAGGCTATCTTCGTCGCTTCCGAAAAGTTGGATCGAAACTGGGTTTTCTCCTTCATCGATATGAAGCATGTGAAGAGTCTTTTCGTTATTGTATTGGATTCCTTTGTCAGAGACCATTTCCATGACCACAAGGCCAGCTCCGAGCTCTTTTGCAATAGTACGAAAGGCTGAGTTTGTCACACCGGCCATGGGTGCGAGGACCGTCCGGTTTGGGATCTCGACGTTCCCAATCATAAAAGGTGTATTAAGATTTTCCACGAATGAGTTCCTCCAGGTCGTTTTCATCAAAGTTATAAGTTGTTTGGCAGAATTGACAAGTAATTTCTGCCCCGTGATCTTGGTCTTTCATTTCTTGTAAGTCTGAGCTTGGAAGGCTTGCAAGGGCGTTCATAAAGCGTTCTTTGCTGCAGTCACATTGGAAACGAATTTCTTCTTCAGACAGACGTTTGTATGATTCGTCGCCGTAGATAGCTTTGAGAAGGGCTTCGATATGGTCGTCACTCTCTAGCAGTGTTGAAATGGCTGGCATTTCTTGGATACGTTTTTCAAAACGTGCAATTTCTTCTTCCTTGGCATTTGGCAATACTTGTAGCAAGAAGCCACCTGCAACCTTGACCTTATCGTCTTCGTCTAAAAGGACATTAAGTCCAACTGCTGACGGAGTTTGTTGACTTTCTGTCAGGTAGAAAGCGAGGTCTTCACCGATTTCTCCAGAAATAAGAGGCGTCATGGAATGATAAGGGTTTCCAGTACCATAGTCTGTGATCACTAGGAATTGGCCATTGCCGACAAATGGACCAACTAAGACTTCACCAGTTGCAGTCTTTTTGATGTCGACGCCAGGATTTTGTACATAGCCTTTAACGATTCCCTTGGTATCAGCTACGGTGATGATGGCACCCAGTGAGCTAGTACCGAGAACCTTGACAGTCAGTTTGGTATTTCCTTTTTCATTGGCAGCGAGAATTTGACTGGCGATTAAAGTACGACCAAGCGCTACGGTTGAACTAGCTTGGGTTTGGTGTTTTTCTTGAGCAGTACGGACTGTTTCCGTGCTATCTAGAACAAAAGCACGAAAAGATCCACTTTCTGATATTGTTTTAATAATTTTATCCATAGCTACTATTTTAGCATAAAAATGCCCAAAGGGGGAGTGGTGTGTTTGCTAGCCTTTCAAATTGTTTCACTTATAATTGTCAATATTAGGATGGCAAAGAAATTGGGCTTTTTAGAATATTTTTATTGATATCTTAGCTTTCCTTAAAATATGCTAAAATCAACTTTTAAAAAATAGTAAACAGTTGAAAATAAACAAAGTAAAGTGGTAAAATGGGAGTAAGACAAAATAGTATTGTATGTTTGTGAAAAGATAATGAAAATTTACAGAAAAGAGTCTAATGTGAATAAAAAGAAACCATACTATGTTTTTTTGGGACAAACGGTCCTGTATTTTATTATTTTACTGGGTTTGCTTTACTTCTTTAGCTATCTAGGACAAAGTCAGGGTGGCTTTATCTACAATGAATTCTAAAAGGAGATCCCTACTGTGTCAAACCAACCAATTACTGATATGATCGAGGCGATTGAACATTACGCCCAACTGCAACCAAACTATCCTGTCTACAATGTCCTTGGAGAAGAGTATACCTATGGCCAATTGAAGGCAGACTCAGATAGTTTAGCAGCCCACATTGACCAAATGGGACTTCCTGAAAAGTCACTTGTTGTGGTCTTTGGTGGACAAGAATATGAAATGTTGGCAACCTTTGTGGCCCTGACAAAATCTGGCCATGCCTATATCCCAATTGACAGCCATTCTGCCTTGGAGCGCGTATCTGCTATTGTAGAAGTGGCTGAGCCAAGCCTGATTATTGCCATCAATGGGTTTCCTATTGAAAATCCAACTGCTACGATCTTGAACTTGGAGCAAGTCCGTGAAGCTTATGCAGCTCAGAATGCGTATGATTTGCAGCATCCGGTCAAGGGGGATGATAACTACTACATCATCTTTACCTCTGGAACAACTGGAAAACCAAAAGGGGTGCAAATTTCACACGACAACTTGCTCAGTTTCACCAACTGGATGATTACGGACAAGGAATTTGCGACGCCAGAGCGTCCGCAAATGTTGGCGCAACCACCTTATTCCTTTGACTTGTCTGTCATGTATTGGGCACCGACCTTAGCTCTTGGAGGGACGCTTTTTGCCCTTCCATCAGCCATCACTCAAGACTTTAAACAACTCTTTGCAGCCATCTTCTCTCTTCCGATTGCTATCTGGACTTCAACGCCATCTTTTGCAGATATGGCTATGTTGTCTGAAGATTTCAATGCTGAAAAGATGCCAGGGATCACCCATTTCTACTTTGATGGGGAAGAGTTGACCGTTAAAACCGCTCAGAAATTGCGCGAGCGTTTCCCAAATGCACGCATCATCAATGCCTACGGTCCAACGGAAGCGACTGTTGCTTTGTCGGCAGTCGCTATTACAGATGAGATGTTAGCGACTCTTAAACGCTTGCCAATTGGCTATACCAAAGAAGATTCTCCAACCTTCATCATTGATGAGGCAGGAAACAAATTGCCAAATGGTGAGCAAGGGGAGATCATCGTATCTGGTCCAGCTGTTTCAAAAGGCTACATGAACAATCCTGAAAAAACAGCTGAAGCTTTCTTCGAATTTGAAGGTTTGCCAGCCTACCACACTGGAGATGTTGGAACTATGACAGATGAAGGTCTTCTTCTTTACGGTGGACGGATGGACTTCCAGATCAAGTTTAATGGCTATCGTATTGAACTAGAGGATGTCTCTCAAAACTTGAACAAATCCAAGTACGTTGAATCTGCTGTTGCAGTTCCTCGTTACAACAAGGATCACAAGGTCCAAAATCTCTTGGCCTATGTTATCTTAAAAGATGGCGTCAAAGAACAATTTGAGCGCGAAATTGATATCACGAAAGCTATCAAGGAAGACTTGGAAGATATTATGATGTCTTACATGATGCCATCTAAGTTTCTTTACAGAGAGGAATTGCCACTGACTCCAAATGGCAAGATTGATATCAAAGGATTGATTAACGAGGTGAATAATAGATGATCGAGTTTTTGAAACAGCTCCCTCATATTGAGCCGTATGGGAATCCGCAGTACTTTTTGTATGTGATTACTGCCACCTTGCCAATCTTTATCGGTCTTTTTTTCAAAAAACGCTTTGCCTGGTATGAAATATTGGTTAGTCTCTTCTTTATCGTCACTATGTTGACGGGTGGCAAGACCAATCAATTGGCTGCCTTAGGGATTTATCTGATATGGCAAATCTTGTTGGTTCTTTTTTACAAGCAGTATCGAAAAACTAAAGACGGGAAATGGACTTTCTATCTCGTTAGTCTGTTATCTTTACTTCCTATCATCTTTGTGAAGGTCCAGCCAGCTATTAATGGCACACAATCCTTGTTAGGTTTTATCGGAATTTCTTATCTGACTTTTCGTTCGGTAGGAATCATTATCGAACTCAGAGATGGAGTCATTAAGGAATTGAAGATGAGGGAATACTTGCGTTTTCTCCTCTTTATGCCGACATTTTCAAGTGGTCCGATTGATCGTTTCAAACGTTTTAATGAAAATTATCAGACGATTCCAGAGCGCGATGAGTTGATGGATATGCTAGCTGAGTCCGTCCGGTATATCATGTGGGGATTTCTGTACAAATTTATCCTAGCTCATATTTTAGGCGAGATTTTGTTACCTCCTCTAAAGAATCTAGCTTTACAGGAAGGGGGCGTCTTTAATTATTATGTGGTGGCAGTCATGTACACATTTGGTTTGGAGCTCTTCTTTGACTTTGCGGGTTATTCCATGTTTGCTATAGCTATTTCAAATCTGATGGGGATTCGTAGTCCGATCAACTTCAACAAACCCTTCTTATCAAGGGATTTGAAAGAGTTTTGGAATCGCTGGCACATGAGTTTATCTTTCTGGTTTCGTGACTTTGTCTTTATGCGCATGGTCATGGTGATGACGAGAAAGAAATTGTTTAAGAATCGAAATGTGACCTCAAGTGTCGCCTATATCCTAAACATGCTCCTTATGGGGTTCTGGCATGGAATAACGTGGTTTTACATCGCCTACGGACTCTTTCATGGGGTAGGTTTAGTGATTAATGATGCCTGGGTCAGAAAGAAAAAAACGCTCAATAAAGAACGTAAGAAAGCAGGACGACCTCCCTTGCTTGAAAATCGTTGGGCTCAGTCGCTTGGCATGGTGATAACCTTCCATGTCGTAATGGTTTCATTCTTAATCTTTTCTGGATTTTTGAATGATTTATGGTTTAAAAAATAAAAGGAATTAAAAAATGGATATCAAATCAGAAGTTATTGAAATTATCGATGAATTGTTTATGGAAGATGTTTCTGACATGATGGATGAGGATCTCTTCGATGCAGGTGTCTTGGATAGTATGGGAACAGTTGAATTAATCGTGGAAATCGAGAATCGCTTTGATATTCGTGTCCCAGTTACAGAATTTGGTCGTGATGACTGGAATACGGCTAATAAAATCGTAGCCGGTATTGTGGAGCTACAAAATGCTTAAACGCCTGTGGCTGATTTTTGGGCCTGTTTTTATAGCGGGATTGTTGGTTCTTCTACTAATCTTTTTTTATCCAAGTACAAGAAGCCATAATCTGACGGAGGAGAAATACTCTGCGGCTTCTGTAAGTGCAGAGAGCTTTAAGGAGAGAAGCCAAAAAGTAAGAGCTCTTACAGACCCTGATATGCGTTTTGTCCCTTTCTTTGGTTCTAGTGAGTGGATGCGTTTTGATAGTATGCATCCGGCAGTACTAGCTGAAAAGTATGACCGTTCTTATCGTCCTTACTTTATGGGGCAGGCAGGAGCAGCCGCACTCAGTCAGTATTTTGGGATACAACAAATTACATCCGAGCTTGAAAATAAGCAAGCAGTCTTTGTCATTTCCCCACAGTGGTTTACAAAAGAGGATCATGACCCGACTATTTTCCAAACCTACTTTAACAATGATCAGTTGACTGCCTTTTTAGAGAATCAATCTGGGGATGCAGCCTCTAGGTATGCTGCTAATAGACTCTTGAAGCAAAATCCTGGTGTTTCTATGAAGAGCATCGTTGAGAAATTAGCTAAAGGAGAAAAATTATCAGAGTTTGACCAAAGGATGATTACTATTTCAGCTCAATTGAATGAGAAACAATCAGCACTTTTTGGACAATTCTCCATTCGTGGACGTTTAAGATACAAAGATCAGGTTGAGAAATATTTGAGCAGTCTCCCGGATCAATTTTCTTATGAAGAATTGGAAAATATCGCTCGAAAAGAGGGCGAAGAAAATACAACCAATAATGATTTGGGAGTGGAGAACCATTTTTACAATACTAAGTTAAAGAAAGATTTGAAAAAGTGGGAAGGTTCTCAAAAAAATTATAATTATCTCAAATCACCTGAATACAATGATTTGCAGCTAGTGCTTGATCAATTTGCCAAGTCCAAGGTCAATGTTCTCTTTGTTTTTCAACCTGTCAATAAAAAATGGATGGATTATACTGGACTGAGTGAGGAAATGTATCAACACGCAGTTGAAAAAATTCGTTACCAGTTGGAAAGCCAAGGTTTCACCAATATTGCTGATTTCTCAAAAAATGGAGGAGATCCATACTTTGTTAAGGATACGATTCATATTGGTTGGTTAGGCTGGTTGGCCTTTGATAAGGTTGTAAATCCTTTTTTAAGCAATCCAACAACAGCTCCTAATTACCAAACAAATGACCGATTCTTTAGCCAGGATTGGGCTAATTACGACGGTAATATCAAAGATTTTCAATAAATAACCAAAGAGCCTGAACCTTAGTTTGGGCTTTTTGTAATCACAGACTTTTTGCCGAATGCGAGTATAGTAGTGGATTCCTCAATTGAGTAAAGTCCAGTAAAAGAATACATAGAAAATGAAAACATAAAAATTGTTTTCATCTTTTTTCTTGACTCTGTACTAGGATGTGATATACTTAACTAGTAAACAAATAGAGAAAAAGTCCTGTAATAATGGAAAAACTATTCGAAGAAAGGGGCAAATCATGAGACAATTAGCAACGGAAATTGATCATTTTTTAAATGAAGTAATCTTGAAAGCTGAAAATCAGCATGAAATTTTGATTGGTCATTGCACGAGTGAAGTGGCTTTGACAAACACCCAGGAGCATATCCTCATGCTCTTATCAGAGGAATCATTGACCAATTCTGAGTTGGCACGTCGCCTTAATGTCAGTCAAGCGGCTGTTACCAAGGCTATTAAATCTTTGATTAAAGAGGGGATGCTGGAAACGTCTAAGGATCCTAAGGATGCTCGAGTGATTTTTTATCAATTGACAGACCTTGCTAGACCAATTGCTGAGGAGCACCATCATCACCATGAACATACCCTCTCGACGTATGAGCAAGTTGTCACTCAATTCTCAGCTAAGGAGCAACAAATTATCCAGCGGTTTTTAACTGCTTTAGTAGGAGAAATCAAGTAATGAGATACATCACAGTAGAGGATTTGTCCTTCTATTATGACAAGGAACCTGTGCTTGAGCACATCAATTACAGTGTTGATAGTGGGGAGTTTGTCACACTCACGGGAGAAAACGGAGCTGCCAAGACGACTCTAATCAAGGCCAGTCTAGGTATTTTACAACCAAGATTTGGTAAAGTTACCATTTCAAAGACCAACACTCGTGGGACAAAATTAAGAATTGCCTACCTTCCTCAACAGATTGCAAGTTTTAATGCAGGTTTTCCAAGTACCGTTTATGAATTTGTCAAATCAGGTCGTTATCCAAGAAAGGGCTGGTTCCGTCGTTTAAATGCTCACGATGAGGAACATATCAAGGCTAGTTTAAACTCGGTTGGCATGTGGGAACATCGGGATAAACGCATTGGTTCCCTCTCTGGTGGGCAAAAGCAAAGAGCAGTCATTGCACGTATGTTTGCGTCCGATCCAGATATCTTTATCTTGGATGAGCCGACGACAGGGATGGATGCAGGGACTAAGAATGAATTTTATGAGCTCATGCACCACAGCGCCCACCATCATGGCAAGGCTGTTTTGATGATTACTCATGACCCAGAAGAAGTCAAAGACTACGCAGATCGCAATATTCACCTTGTCCGAGACCAAGATTCACCATGGCGTTGCTTCAATGTCCATGAAAGTGACCAGGAGGTGGAGCATGCTTAATCTACTGTCTTATGATTTTATGCAGCGAGCCTTTTTGGCAGTTATTGCCATGAGTCTCTTTTCACCAGTTCTTGGGACTTTTCTCATCTTGCGCCGTCAAAGTCTCATGAGTGATACTCTCAGTCACGTCTCGCTTTCGGGTGTTGCCTTTGGTTTGGTTTTGGGGATTTCTCCGACCATCTCAACCATTGTGATCGTTTTGATTGCGGCGGTCTTTCTTGAATACTTGCGTACAGTTTATAAAAGCTTTATGGAGATTGGGACAGCCATTCTCATGTCTACAGGACTTGCAGTTTCACTTATTGTCATGAGTAAGGGTAAGAGCTCTAGTTCGATGAGTCTGGATCAGTATCTTTTTGGTTCTATTGTGACTATTAGTCAAGAGCAGGTCATTGGGCTCTTTGTCATTGCGGCGGTTGTTCTAATCCTAACCTTCCTCTTTTTAAGACCTATGTATATTCTAACTTTTGACGAGGATACAGCTTTTGTAGATGGATTGCCTGTACGCACCATGTCTATTCTCTTTAACATGGTGACGGGTGTGGCTATTGCCCTCATGATACCAGCAGCGGGAGCACTTTTGGTATCGACTATTATGGTTTTGCCAGCAAGTATTGCTTTGCGTCTAGGTAAAAACTTTAGTTCTGTGATGATTCTTGCTAGCGTCATTGGTTTTCTAGGCATGGTTGCGGGACTCTATATTTCCTATTATGCAGAGACGCCTCCTAGTGCAAGTATCACCATTATCTTTGTAGTTGTCTTTTTAGTAGTCAGCATCCTCAAACGTTTTATCAAATAGGAGAAGCACATGAAAAAACTAAGCCTACTTTTGGCAAGTCTTGTGACAGTATTCTTAGTCGCTTGTTCCAATCAAAAACAGGCAGACGGGAAATTAAATATCGTCACAACTTTCTATCCTGTCTACGAATTTACCAAGCAAGTAGCTGGAGATACAGCCAATGTTGAGCTCTTAATTGGAGCTGGGACAGAACCACATGATTATGAACCATCGCCTAAGGCAGTCGCTAAAATCCAAGACGCTGATGCCTTTGTTTATGAAAATGAGAACATGGAAACATGGGTTCCCAAGCTTTTAGATTCACTAGATGCGAAAAAAGTAAAAACAATCAAGGCTACTGGAAATATGTTGCTTCTTCCAGGTAGTGAAGAAGAGGAAGACCATGACCACGGCGAAGAGGGGCATCATCACGAGTATGACCCTCATGTATGGTTGTCTCCTGCGCGTGCCATTAAGCTTGTAGAACATATCCGTGACAGTTTATCAGCTGACTATCCAGATAAGAAGGCGACTTTTGAGCAAAATGCAGCTGCCTATATCGAGAAATTACAAGCTCTAGACAAGGCCTATACTGAAGGACTTTCTGATGCTAAACAAAAGAGTTTTGTAACTCAACACGCTGCCTTTCGTTATCTAGCCTTGGACTACGGACTTAATCAAGTCTCTATCTCAGGTCTGTCACCAGATGCGGAACCGTCAGCAAGTCGCTTGGCAGAATTGACCGAATATATCAAGAAAAACAAGATTTCTTATATCTACTTTGAAGAAAATGCCTCTCAAGCTCTAGCCAATACCCTCTCAAAAGAAACAGGAGTGAAGTTAGATGTTCTAAATCCTCTTGAAAGCTTGACCGAAGAGGACATGAAGGCGGGAGAGAACTATATCTCTGTCATGGAGAAAAATCTCAAAGCCCTCAAGCAAACAACTGACCAGGCAGGGGCGGAAATTGAACCAGAAAAGGCAGAGGAAACTAAAACCGTTCAAAATGGTTACTTTGAGGATGCAGATGTCAAGGATCGTACCTTGAGTGATTATGCTGGCAACTGGCAGTCCGTTTTTCCTTTCCTCGAAAATGGTACTCTAGACCAAGTCTTTGACTACAAGGCTAAATTGACTGGCAAAATGACCAAGGATGAATACAAAGCCTACTATCAAAAAGGCTATCAAACTGATGTATCTAAGATTAATATCACGGATAACACTATGGAATTCATCCAAGGTGACCAAAGTAAGAAATATACATACAAGTATGTCGGCAAGAAAATCTTGACCTATAAGAAAGGGAATCGAGGAGTTCGTTATCTCTTTGAAGCGACAGATGCGGACGCTGGACAATTTAAGTATGTTCAATTCAGCGACCACAATATCGCACCAGTTAAGACTGGTCACTTCCATATCTTCTTTGGAGGAACTAGCCAAGAAGCCCTCTTTGATGAGATGGACAACTGGCCAACTTACTATCCAGATGGCTTATCAGGTCAAGAAATCGCCCAAGAAATGTTGGCTCATTAAATCCAAACAATCCTTCCTACATGGGAAGGATTTTTCTTGTTTTATCAGCGTTGAGCATCTGGATTGACATTGGCTGAGAGGGGAGTATAATAGGTGTAATAAAAATAGTTACAACAAAGAGAGGTTTTCTATGGTTTACGAGTATAATAGTCGCATTCATTTGGCTGAAGTAGCTTTAAATGTCAAGGACTTAGAAAGTCAGACAGCATTTTATCATCAGTTGCTTGGGTTGGAGATTTTGATTCAATCGGAAAATCAAGTTCTTTTAGGTGCCGGTGGGAACCCGCTAGTTCGGCTAATTAAGACAGATGACATTAGCAATCCTAAGAAAAGTTATGGTCTTTATCATATGGCACTTCTTTTGCCGACTCGTGAAGATTTGGCTAATGTTTTTAGGCACTTGTTAGACTTAAAGATTCCGCTAGTTGGCGGAGCGGATCATGGTTATAGTGAGGCTGTCTATCTAGAAGACCTGGAGGGTAATGGCATAGAATTCTATAGAGATAAGCCTGTGACAGTCTGGGATATTCGTGAGGATGGCCGTATTATTGGTGTGACAGAAGAACTGTCTGCCCAAGATATCTATGAACTGGGACAAGAACTAGATCCCTTTGTAATTGCAAGTGGTACTAGAATGGGACATGTTCATCTATCCGTTAAAAACAGTCGAGAAGCGTCTGCCTTTTACCAAGGTTCTCTAGGTCTTAAGGATAAATTCACGATTCCACATGCCAGTTGGATAGCATCAGGTGACTATCATCATCATTTGGCTGTCAATGAATGGGGAGGTAAAAACTTAGCTCCTCGTGAGCAAGGAATGGCAGGCCTAGCCTACTATGTCGTTGAAGTTGAGAACAAAGAGGAATTATTAAAAGTATTTGCTCAATCTCAAACTGGCAAGGCGATAACTCAGTGGATTTCCTCTTCAGAGTTCAGCATGATTGATAAAGATGGTATCGTGACGCGAGTTAGAGTGGGAAATTAGAAAAGAGCGGTTCAGTCTACTTTAGAAGTAGTTTGAACTGCTCTCTTTTTTATTCAGGTTTTTCGAGAATGAAAAGTTCTTTTGTTGCGTATTTACTTTCTTTATATCCTAGTGTTTCATAACTAGTAATTAAAGGATCATAGACATCGTTCTTCCCTTTTTGTTCACGTGGAATTACGACATAATCAATTGATGGGTCGGCTTTTCGTTGGTTGTGGTAGAAAATATCGTATAGGGCCCGATGTTTTCTAAGTGCAGGTGTATAGCCTCCTTCTGCAACGATTGAGGCATCTTCTGGTAGAATTTCTAGGCCATATTTGATTGCTTCAAATTTCTCTTTATTTTGTTGATAATAGCCAATGTTGAAAGACCAACTTTGAGTAAGGCGATGAAGAATAGTACCAGAAAAAATCATGCCAACAAAAATAAATGAAATCACCATTTTTTCGTTAATGTGTTTGTGCAATTTTAAATCTTCTAGAGCTAGCAAGGCCATTATGAAGAGTAAGGCTCCACTACCATAACTATATTGAAAGCCGATGTCGTATTGATAAGGCCAATCCGGCAATAAATTAATAACTACTAAAGGTAGAGCTAAAAAATAAGTTGACCAGTTGCGTTGCAATAGTGGTAGAAAACACATAGGAGCTAACATCAGGAATAAATAACCTAGTTTTTTAGCCATGAATAAATGGCTGATGGCGAAACTTGGGTGAAGAACTAAATTTTTAAATACGGCTAAAATACCATTTTCATCTTTTAGTAAGAATGCATCGAATCGTGAGACCATTCCGCCTTCTCCGAATGTGCTCAAGATTAACAATGCTAGAGTGAAGTATAGAAGTGGTAGAAGAAATTCAGTTAGGATCAGCCATTGTTTGGTTTTGCTCGTAAGATTGAATCGTTTCTGGGATAAGAAGAATATTCCTATGCTGAAGACATAGATAAAGGCATCTTCTTTGACCAAAAGTAGTAGGATAGTGGATATTAGAATACCCCACTTCTTCTCATTTACTATGAAATAGAATACCCAAAATATCAAAGGAACCAAGAAACAATTTTCATGCAGGTGATAACCTCCTGCAGTAGTTAATACAGGTAAAAGTACGAACCAAAGAATTGTCAAAATGTTTGCCAATTTCGATAGATTCAATTTGGAGAGAAGCAATTTTAAAGGAATAACTGCAGAGAATACAACCCAAATTTGTAGTACCTCTAAAGTTTCAACATGTGGAAAAAGTTTGTAGAAAGGTAACATCAGATAGAAAATGGGTGAGATGTGAACTGCAAAGTGCGATAATACTCGATCGCGCTCTAGTGTTGTGATAGCGCTCAAGTCGGTGCTCATGCGATGAAACATCTGTGAGAATAGACCAATATCAAAGGTAGAACCATCAAAGGTTTTTACTTTATAGATAAAAACAATCGAGAGATAGACAACATAGAGAGTAACGATAGAAAAGACACCATAGGTTAGTAATTTTTTGTAGCGCTCTAAGTATTGCTTAAGCGGGGAGTTGTGAATTAAAAGAAGGGTGGTTCCTGAAAGCAAACCAGCAAAGATTACAGGCCAAATAATAATGTTAAATCGAGTGTCTGCCAAATTGAAAGCATGAAACTCAAGTGCAGTATCTTGGAAGTTTGAATTAAGCAATGTCAATAGACGAGGTGTTGTAAATAAAATAACTAGTAGGTACAGAAATGAAAATTTTTCTTTTCTGAGAAAACTGCCAATATATAGTACTAATGTCAGCAATAGCAAACCTAGGGATAAGAAAAAGGACATGCTCTTATAGATAGCAATAAATAATACAATGTTTAATAATAAAGTATTGATTTTGGAAATACTTAATGCAGGAATTTTTTTAGCAAAAAGAATCAAAGCGGACCCAACTATAAAAAAAGTTCCTATTATTAAAGCTGACACGGGAGCTAAGGCGAGAAATACATCGTGTGGTGTTGAAGTTAACAATTCGATCAAAATCATCAGAAGATAGGCTCCGAGTAAACAAGATAAGTAATACATTCGTTGCTCTATCAAGTTTGTTAGAATTCGTTTCATTTCATAAAGTCCTCCAACTAGTATTCTATCATAAAAAAGTAATTTCTTTAGCTTGTGACTGATTATTATATAGTTTTGAGTTGCCTTTAAAAAATATCTCTTACATTTTTTGAAGAATTACTCATCGTATTATCAGTTAGCATTTTTGAAATAAAAAGTAAAGAAAAGATGAAATTATGAAAACTACCTTTTCTGAAAACAAGCCACAACTATACTCAAGTAAGAAAAATCCTTCAAAGCCCTAGCCTACTATGTGGCTGAAATTGAGAACAAAGAGGAATTATTAAAAGTATTTGCTCAATCTAAAAGTAGCGAAGCGGTAACTCAGTGGTTTTCATCCTCAGAATTAAGCATGACTGACAAAGACGGTATCGTTACGCGAGTTAGAGTGGGGAACTAGAAGTCTTTACCTTTAAGATAAGTGCTCCTTTTGACAAAGGTCTGTATTAGAGATATAATGTAGAAAAATCGTTTAAGGATAAAGACATGACAAATTCAAAATACATTACACGCCTCAAACGCTCAGAGGGTCAATTGCGAGGTATTCAAAAGATGATGGAGGAAGAGCGTGATTGTGTTGATATCATTACTCAATTAACAGCAGTGCGATCCAGTGTTGATCGTATTATTGAATTGATGATAACGGAGAATTTAACATCTTGTATTAACGACCCTTTAGAGGATCCTCAAGCACAGAAGGAAAGATTGGAAAAGGCGGTTAAATACTTGATTAAACGCAAGTAATAAAAAACATACGTTTCTCTTAAATAGTGAACAAATGATTAAAAGAGCAGTTGGTTTTCTTGAAATTAGACCAATTGCTCTTTTTGAATTTTATTTATTAAATATCACCTGGCCAGGCATTCATGCCACCTTCTACATTGGTAACGTTGAGCCCTTGGGCGCTGAGAAATTGACAGGCAGAGGCAGAACGCACTCCTCCTTGACAGATGATATGGTATGTACGGTTAGGATTGAGTTCTTTGTAGCCTTGCTCCAAGGTACTTAACGGAAGATTTTTGGCACCTGGTGCATGTCCTGCTTGGAATTCATGTACTTCACGGACATCGATAAGATCTAGATTTTCATTTTGATATTTTTCATAAAAGTCAGCCATGCTGATATTAGTTAGCATATTCTACTCCTTCTGGATTCGCCATTTTGTATAGTGAATAAGCGCCGTCAAGGTTTTGGACGGTAAATCCTGCTTGCTTGAGGATACGCTCTGCGATATAGCTGCGTAAACCACTGTGGCAGCTAACGATGTAGGCTTGGTTCTTGTCTAGTTCATCCAAGCGTTCCCGTAGTTCGTTTAGGGGGATGTGGATGGTGTCAACCTTAAGTCGACCACTTTGGAATTCGCCACCTGTTCGTACATCTAGAAATTTCTTACCCTTAGCCAGTTCGTCTTTGAGCTGATACCATTGAACATTGTCGCTGAGACCTTCGATAAGGTTCAAGGCTGCGTAGCCCAGCATATTGACGGGATCCTTGGCAGAGCCAAATGGCGGTGCATAGGTGAACTCCAATTCTGGTAAGTCAAAGACGGTGAGATTTCCTTTGATAGCAGTTGCTAGGATATCGATTCGTTTATCAACACCTTTCTTCCCAACTCCTTGGGCACCATAGATTTTTCCAGTGTTTGGGTCAAAGAGGAGTTTCAAGGTAATATCAGTAGCTCCTGGATAATAACCAGCATGATCTTTCCCGCTGACATGAAGTGCCTTGTAAGGAAGTTGATTCATGGTAAGGATACGCTCGCTAAGACCAGTCGAAGCAGCTGTCATATTAAAGGCACGAACGATCGCAGTGCCGATACTGCCTTTGTTTGTACGACCAAGTCCTGCGATGACGTCCGCCACTTGGCGTCCTTGCCGATTGGCAGGAGAAGCGAGTGAGATGAGAGCGTCTTGGCCCGTAATCTCTTGCTTGACGACGATGGCATCCCCAACTGCAAAAATATCTTTTTGACTGGTTTCGTAATGTTCATCGACCAGGATCCCGCCACGAAGTCCCAGTTCAATCCCCGCAGCTTTAGCCAGACTATTTTCAGGTTCAACACCGACAGAAAGGATGGTAAGGTCAGAAGTGATTTTTTGACCGTTTTCGAGAACGATGATTTTTCCTTGGTCTTCAAATCGAGTCGCAGACTGAGAAGTGATAACGCGAACGCCGTTTTTAACCAATTCTGTTTGGACAAAGGCTGCCATTTCTTGATCTAATGGTGGCAAGACGTGAGGTGCTTTCTCCACGATAGTAACCTGCAATCCATGTTTTGCCAGGTTTTCAGCCATTTCAAGCCCGATAAAGCCTGCACCGATAACGACAGCTTCTTTTGGATGATTATCCAAGGCAGCCATAATCTCGTCAAGATCGGGAACATTGCGGAGCGTGTAGGCGTTCTTAGCTTCTGCCAAGCCTTCAATGGCAGGAACAAATGGTTTAGCTCCAGGAGAGAGGATCAGTTTATCATAGCTTTCTGTGAATTCTTGTCCATCATTGCGGACAGTCACAGTATGCTCTGCTGGCGAAATGCTGATGACCTCATGGAAAGGACGTACATCGAGATTAAAGCGTGACTTGAGACTTTCAGGGGTTTGGACTAATAAACTATCACGGTTTGCAATTTCTCCTGAAACATAGTAAGGAAGTCCGCAGTTTGCAAAGGAAACAAAGGGACCTTTCTCAAAAATAGTGATTTCAGCGTCTTCTAAGAGACGTCTGAGACGGGTTGCTGCAGACATACCGCCTGCAACTCCTCCAATAATGATAATTTTCATTAATTTTCTCCCTCTTGTTCTATATGATCTTGCCTGTCCAAGCACTCATACCACCTCGGACGTTGATAACATCATAGCCTTTTTTCTTTAGCTTTTTAGCAGCCATCTTGCTTCGAACACCGGAATGGCAAATGACATAAAGTGTTTCATTTGTCGCAGGTGTGTAAGCTCCGATTTCGGTTAGAGGAACATTCTTGGCGTTTTTGATATGGCCTCTACGGAATTCCGTAGGCGTCCGCACATCCAGTAGCTGAATTGGTTCCTTGAGTTTAGCTTCCAATTCGCTGGTAGAAATACTATCAATTTTTGTAAATAAATGAAACATAGGCACCTCCGATATACCCTTATGGGGTATATTAAACCACTAAGCAACGCTTTTGTCAAGTAAGTTGAATTGATTAGTATTGTTTCTTTTTCAGTATACAAGATGCCAACTTACAAACTAAAGAGTTGGTTGATAGGTTAATGAATAGAACCTGTCTTATTTATTCAACAACTACTTGTCTAGAAAATTACCTTTTCAGAAAACGAAGACCATCTATACTAAAGTAAGAAAAAATGGTTCAAAGGTCTTGAAAAATCAGAGAAAATCAGGTATAATATGAGTAATCATTTGTCGTAGGTTTTGTCTGAAATATTGTCCGGACAAGGCTCACAGCAGTTAAATCTCCTCAAAAAAGTCGGATTTAACTGCTCTTTTTGTGCTTTTTTTCGGTATTTTTTGCATCTGTAACAGAGATTTAAAGATTCTGAAAAATTAGTCAAGGGGGATAAGTTGATAGGGGTTTTAGAACCATTAAACGATAATTATTAGCTTAGGCGACTAAGCTTGGAACTTTATTTACAAAGGAGAATCATCTTGGCAGGACATGACGTTCAATACGGGAAACATCGTACCCGTCGTAGTTTTTCAAGAATCAAAGAAGTTCTTGACTTACCAAATTTGATTGAAATTCAAACTGATTCATTCAAAGATTTCCTAGACCATGGTCTAAAGGAAGTGTTTGAAGATGTATTGCCAATTTCAAACTTTACTGACACTATGGAGTTAGAGTTTGTTGGCTACGAAATCAAAGAACCAAAATACACGCTTGAAGAAGCTCGTATCCATGATGCAAGTTACTCAGCACCAATCTTTGTAACTTTCCGCTTGATCAACAAAGAAACAGGCGAAATCAAAACTCAAGAAGTCTTCTTTGGTGATTTCCCAATCATGACTGAGATGGGTACTTTTATCATCAACGGTGGTGAACGTATTATCGTATCACAGTTGGTGCGTTCTCCAGGTGTTTACTTTAATGACAAGGTAGACAAAAACGGTAAAGTGGGCTACGGTTCAACTGTTATCCCTAACCGTGGAGCTTGGTTGGAACTGGAAAGTGACTCAAAAGACATCGCCTACACTCGTATCGACCGTACTCGTAAAATTCCATTTACGACCTTGGTTCGTGCACTTGGTTTCTCAGGTGATGATGAGATCTTTGATATCTTTGGTGACAGCGAATTGGTTCGTAACACTGTTGAAAAAGATATCCATAAAAACCCAATGGACTCTCGTACAGACGAAGCTTTGAAAGAAATTTATGAGCGTCTTCGTCCAGGTGAACCAAAAACTGCTGAGAGTTCACGTACCTTACTTGTGGCTCGTTTCTTTGACCCACGTCGTTATGACTTGGCAGCCGTTGGACGTTACAAGATTAACAAGAAATTAAATATTAAAACTCGTTTGCTCAACCAAACAATCGCTGAACCATTGGTGGATCCTGAAACTGGTGAAATCTTGGTTGAAAAAGGTACTGTCATGACTCGTGATGTTATCGAGAGCATCGAAAGTCACTTGGATGGTGATTTGAACAAGATTGTCTACACTCCAAATGACTCAGCTGTATTGACAGAACCAGTTGTTCTTCAAAAATTCAAGGTTGTGGCACCAACTGATCCAGACCGAGTTGTAACAATCATCGGTAATGCAAACCCAGAGGATAAAGTTCGCACAATCACTCCTGCAGATATCCTCGCCGAGATGAGCTACTTCCTCAACTTGGCTGAAGGTATCGGTCGTGTTGATGATATTGACCATCTTGGAAATCGTCGTATCCGTGCTGTTGGTGAATTGCTTGCCAACCAAGTACGTCTTGGGCTTTCACGTATGGAACGTAACGTTCGTGAACGTATGTCTGTTCAAGATAACGAAGTATTAACACCTCAACAAATCATTAACATCCGTCCAGTGACTGCGGCGATTAAAGAATTCTTTGGTTCTTCACAATTGTCACAGTTCATGGACCAACACAACCCTCTGTCAGAATTATCACACAAACGTCGTTTGTCTGCCTTGGGACCTGGTGGTTTGACACGTGACCGTGCCGGATATGAAGTCCGTGACGTGCACTACACTCATTATGGTCGTATGTGTCCGATCGAGACACCTGAAGGACCAAACATCGGTTTGATTAACAACCTGTCTTCATATGGGCACCTCAATAAGTATGGCTTTATTCAAACACCATACCGCAAGGTTGACCGTGCAACTGGTAAAGTTACCAATGAAATCGTTTGGTTGACTGCCGATGAAGAAGATGAATACACAGTAGCACAGGCTAATTCTAAATTGAACGCAGACGGCACTTTTGCTGAAAAAGTTGTCATGGGACGTCACCAAGGGGTTAACCAAGAATATCCAGCATCAAGCGTTGACTATATGGACGTTTCTCCGAAACAGGTAGTTGCCGTTGCGACAGCATGTATTCCTTTCTTGGAAAACGACGACTCCAACCGTGCCCTTATGGGTGCCAACATGCAACGTCAGGCTGTTCCTTTGATCGATCCTAAAGCGCCTTTCGTTGGTACTGGTATGGAATACCAAGCAGCCCATGACTCAGGAGCTGCGGTTATTGCACAACATGGTGGTAAGGTTACCTATGCGGATGCGGACAAGGTAGAAGTTCGTCGTGAAGATGGTTCTCTTGATGTTTACCACATCCAAAAATTCCGTCGTTCAAACTCAGGTACTGCTTATAACCAACGTACCCTTGTTCGAGTTGGCGATGTCATCGAAAAAGGTGACTTTATCGCCGACGGACCTTCTATGGAAAAAGGTGAAATGGCGCTTGGACAAAACCCAATCGTTGCCTACATGACATGGGAAGGTTACAACTTCGAGGATGCCGTTATCATGAGCGAACGCTTGGTGAAAGACGATGTTTACACATCTGTTCACCTCGAAGAATACGAATCAGAAACTCGCGATACAAAGCTTGGCCCTGAAGAAATCACTCGTGAAATTCCAAACGTTGGTGAAGATGCCCTTAAAGACCTCGACGAAATGGGTATCATCCGTATCGGTGCTGAGGTTAAAGAAGGGGATATCCTTGTAGGTAAAGTAACACCTAAGGGTGAAAAAGACCTTTCTGCTGAAGAACGTCTCTTGCACGCTATCTTCGGTGACAAATCTCGCGAAGTTCGTGATACTTCCCTTCGTGTACCACACGGCGCCGATGGTGTCGTTCGTGATGTTAAAATCTTTACACGTGCAAATGGTGATGAATTGCAATCTGGTGTCAACATGCTGGTTCGCGTATACATCGCACAAAAACGTAAGATTAAGGTCGGAGATAAGATGGCCGGACGTCACGGAAACAAAGGGGTTGTCTCTCGTATCGTTCCTGTAGAAGACATGCCTTACCTTCCAGACGGAACTCCAGTCGATATCATGTTGAACCCACTTGGGGTACCATCACGTATGAATATCGGTCAGGTTATGGAACTTCACCTTGGTATGGCGGCTCGTACTCTTGGCATCCACATCGCAACGCCAGTCTTTGACGGAGCAAGCTCGGAAGATCTTTGGGAAACTGTCAAAGAAGCAGGTATGGATAGCGACGCTAAGACTATCCTTTACGATGGACGTACTGGAGAACCGTTTGATAACCGTGTGTCAGTTGGTGTCATGTACATGATCAAACTCCACCACATGGTTGATGATAAATTGCACGCTCGTTCAGTCGGACCATACTCAACCGTTACACAACAACCACTCGGAGGTAAAGCTCAGTTTGGTGGACAACGTTTCGGTGAGATGGAGGTTTGGGCGCTTGAAGCCTATGGTGCATCAAATGTCCTTCAAGAAATCTTGACTTACAAGTCTGACGATATCAACGGACGTTTGAAAGCTTATGAAGCTATTACTAAAGGAAAACCAATTCCAAAACCAGGTGTTCCAGAATCATTCCGAGTTCTTGTAAAAGAATTGCAATCTCTTGGTCTTGACATGCGTGTCCTTGACGAAGATGATCAAGAAGTGGAACTTCGTGACCTTGATGAAGGAATGGACGAAGATGTCATCCACGTAGATGACCTTGAAAAAGCCCGCGAAAGAGCAGCTCAAGAGGCTAAAGCAGCCTTTGAAGCTGAAGAAAATGCAAAAGCGGAAGCAACAGAAGAAGCTGCTGAACAAGAATAAGCAGTTCACTTATAATAGAAAGGGAAGAAATAGTGGTTGATGTAAATCGTTTTAAAAGTATGCAAATCACACTAGCTTCTCCAAGCAAAGTCCGTTCATGGTCTTATGGAGAAGTCAAAAAACCTGAAACAATCAATTACCGTACGTTGAAACCAGAACGTGAAGGACTCTTTGACGAAGTAATCTTTGGTCCTACAAAAGACTGGGAATGTGCTTGTGGTAAATACAAACGCATTCGTTACAGAGGGATTGTTTGTGACCGTTGTGGTGTCGAAGTAACGCGTACAAAAGTTCGTCGTGAACGTATGGGACACATCGAGTTGAAAGCTCCTGTATCTCATATCTGGTATTTCAAGGGGATTCCAAGCCGTATGGGCTTGACCCTTGATATGAGTCCTCGTGCCCTCGAGGAAGTTATCTACTTTGCTGCTTACGTGGTGATCGATCCAAAAGATACACCACTTGAGCACAAGTCTATCATGACAGAGCGTGAATACCGTGAACGCTTGCGTGAGTTTGGTCATGGTTCATTCGTTGCCAAAATGGGTGCCGAAGCTATCCAAGACCTCTTGAAACAAGTAGATCTTGAAAAAGAAATTGCTGAACTCAAAGAAGAGTTAAAAACAGCTACTGGACAAAAACGTGTCAAAGCTATCCGTCGTTTGGATGTTTTAGACGCTTTTCACAAGTCTGGCAACAAGCCTGAATGGATGATTCTCAACATCCTTCCAGTTATTCCACCAGATCTTCGTCCAATGTTGCAGTTGGATGGTGGCCGTTTTGCCTCATCTGACTTGAACGATCTTTACCGCCGTGTTATCAACCGTAATAACCGTTTGGCTCGTTTGCTTGAGTTGAATGCACCAGGTATCATCGTTCAAAATGAGAAGCGTATGCTTCAAGAAGCAGTTGATGCTTTGATTGACAATGGTCGTCGTGGTCGTCCGATTACAGGACCAGGTAGCCGTCCACTCAAATCATTGAGCCACATGCTCAAAGGTAAACAAGGACGCTTCCGTCAAAACTTGCTCGGTAAACGTGTTGACTTCTCAGGTCGTTCCGTTATCGCCGTTGGTCCAACTCTTAAGATGTACCAATGTGGTGTGCCACGTGAAATGGCAATCGAGCTCTTTAAACCATTCGTCATGCGTGAAATCGTTGCGCGCGATATCGTGCAAAACGTTAAAGCGGCTAAACGCTTGGTAGAACGTGGAGATGAACGTATCTGGGATATCCTCGAAGAAGTGATCAAAGAACACCCAGTACTTTTGAACCGCGCACCTACCCTTCACCGTTTGGGTATCCAAGCCTTTGAGCCTGTCTTGATTGACGGTAAAGCCCTTCGCTTGCACCCACTTGTCTGTGAAGCCTACAATGCCGACTTTGACGGTGACCAAATGGCCATCCACGTACCACTTTCAGAAGAAGCCCAAGCAGAAGCTCGTATCTTGATGCTTGCTGCTGAGCACATCTTGAACCCTAAAGATGGTAAACCAGTTGTTACTCCATCTCAGGACATGGTTTTGGGTAACTACTACTTGACCATGGAAGAAGCTGGTCGTGAAGGGGAAGGCATGGTCTTCAAAGACCGTGACGAAGCTGTCATGGCTTACCGCAATGGTTATGTTCACCTCCACTCACGTGTTGGTATCGCAACAGATAGCCTTAACAAACCATGGACAGAAGAGCAAAAACACAAAATCTTGCTTACAACTGTTGGTAAAATCCTCTTCAACGATATCATGCCAGAAGGACTACCTTACTTGCAAGAGCCAACAAACGCTAACTTGACAGAAGGTGTTCCGGCTAAGTACTTCTTGCCATTAGGTGGAAATATCAAGGAAGCTATTGAAGGACTTGAACTCAACCCGCCATTCAAGAAGAAAAACCTTGGAAATATCATCGCTGAAATCTTCAAACGTTTCCGTACGACAGAAACATCTGCCCTACTTGACCGTATGAAGAACCTTGGCTACCACCATTCAACTCTTGCAGGTTTGACAGTGGGTATTGCTGATATTCCAGTCGTTGAAGACAAGGCTGAAATCATCGAAGAATCACACAAACGTGTAGAACAAATCACAAAACAATTCCGTCGTGGTATGATCACAGATGACGAACGCTACAATGCTGTTACAGCTGAATGGCGTGCTGCCCGTGAAAAACTCGAGAAACGTTTGGTTGCCAACCAAGATCCTAAGAACCCAATCGTTATGATGATGGACTCTGGAGCCCGTGGTAACATCTCAAACTTCTCACAGCTTGCCGGTATGCGTGGTCTGATGGCTGCTCCGAACGGACGTATCATGGAATTGCCAATCCTTTCAAACTTCCGCGAAGGTTTGTCAGTACTTGAGATGTTCTTCTCAACTCACGGTGCCCGTAAAGGTATGACCGATACGGCCCTTAAGACAGCCGACTCAGGTTACTTGACTCGTCGTTTGGTTGACGTTGCCCAAGACGTTATCATTCGTGAGGATGACTGTGGAACTGACCGTGGTCTCTTGATCCGTTCTATTACTGAAGGTAAAGAGATGATTGAGTCTCTTGAAGAACGTCTCAATGGTCGTTACACTAAGAAAACTGTTAAACACCCAGAAACTGGTGCAGTTATCATTGGTCCAAATGAATTGATCACAGAAGACAAGGCTCGTGAAATCGTCAATGCCGGTGTTGAAGAAGTGACTATCCGCTCTGTATTTACATGTAACACTCGTCATGGTGTCTGCCGTCACTGTTATGGTATCAACTTGGCGACTGGTGATGCGGTTGAAGTTGGTGAAGCAGTTGGTACAATCGCTGCCCAATCTATCGGGGAACCTGGTACACAGCTTACAATGCGTACCTTCCACACGGGTGGGGTTGCCTCAAATACCGATATCACTCAGGGTCTTCCTCGTGTCCAAGAAATCTTCGAAGCCCGCAATCCTAAAGGGGAAGCGGTCATCACAGAAGTCAAAGGGGAAGTTACAGCAATCGAAGAAGATGCTTCAACTCGTACTAAGAAAGTCTTCGTTAAAGGCGAAACTGGAGAAGGCGAATACGTGGTACCATTTACAGGCCGTATGCGTGTACAAGTTGGCGACCAAGTCTCTCGCGGTGCAGCATTGACAGAAGGTTCTATCCAACCAAAACGTCTCCTTGCTGTACGTGATGTCTTGTCAGTTGAAACTTACCTGCTCGGTGAAGTACAAAAAGTTTACCGTAGCCAAGGGGTAGAAATCGGTGACAAACACATCGAGGTAATGGTTCGTCAAATGATCCGTAAAGTTCGTGTCATGGATCCAGGGGATACAGATCTTCTCATGGGTACTCTTATGGATATCAACGACTTTACAGATGCTAACAAGGATGTTCTGATTGCAGGTGGTGTTCCAGCGACTGGTCGCCCAGTCCTTATGGGAATTACCAAAGCCTCACTTGAAACAAATAGTTTCTTGTCAGCTGCTTCCTTCCAGGAAACAACTCGTGTCCTTACAGATGCAGCTATCCGTGGTAAGAAAGACCATCTCCTTGGTCTCAAGGAAAATGTTATCATCGGTAAAATCATCCCAGCTGGTACAGGTATGGCTCGCTACCGTAACCTTGAACCACAAGCAGTCAACGAAGAATCTCTCCTTGCAGATTCACAAGAGGAAGAGCAAGTGGATGTCCAAGTAGAAACTGTGGAAACAAGTGAATAATCTTATTTAGTTAAAAGAGGGGCTTACCCCTCTTTTGGCATGTTTAGGCACTGAAAATTATATGTAATTTTTCTAAAAAAATGATAATTAATTGAAATTAAGTTAACTTAATTTCATCTCTCAAAATGATGAGCATAATACTTTGATTTTAAGTATAATAGTGCTAAAATAAGACGTTGCATGTTTAGGGTTTTTGAAAAACAATGCATAAAATATAACAATATATACACTCCCTAAAGGGTATTGGAGGTAAAATCATGAAAAATGATCTGTTTAACGACCGAATTAGTCGATTTTCGATTCGTAAACTTCATGTAGGAGTTTGCTCGGTCTTACTCGGAACGTTAGTGATGCTCGGAACGGCTACAGGTGTTGGAGCTGATGAAGTAAAAGAAGAAAAACAAGTTGATGGAGTTGCAGCTACAACAGAAGCAGACAAAGCAGAGGCTCCTGTAACTACAGAAGCAGCCCCTGCTAAAGAAGTAACGTATCAAGCAGAAGCAGCCCCTGCAGTTTCAACTGAAGTAAAACCTGAGCTTAAGACTGAAAAGTTGTCAGCTTATGTTGCTGAGATTGAAGGGAACTTGGCAAATGGTAAGTACAGTAACAAGACAGACGAGAGTGTCGAACTTCTTAAAGCTAGTCTTGCGAACGCTCAGAACGTTCTTGCATCTGCTACAAGTCAAGCTGAACTAGATGCAGCTTATCAATCACTTGTAACGACTGTCAATGCTAAACTCAAGAATAAAGAAAAAGTTGTAGCTGAAGAAAAAGTAGCAACTGCTGATAAGACAGAAGTAACAACTGGAAAACCTGCAGAAAACACAAAACCAGCTGAAGGTACTAACGCAATCGCAAATACAGGGGAAAACGACCCTCGTAATGGTAAAGAGATTGACAAGAATACTGCCTTCCGTGCAGATACTGCAACAGCTACTGGAATTGGTGCAGACGTTGAAGACGCAACTTCAACTCCAAAGGTAGAAAAACCTGGCTTTACAACAAATATCAATGCTAAAGACATAGCCAGCCAAATCTCATGGTTGGACTTTGGGGATAAGACTAACTGGACAGGTACAACGACAACTTCAGATGGCAAACTTGCACTCCAAGTTGGTGCTACCTATACTAAGGAAATAATGCCAGGCTATGTAGTTACCATCAAGGTTAAGTCTTTGAAACCATTCCAAGCAACTGAACTCTATAAAAAACGTCTTGAAGAGCGAGGAGCAACAGAAGCAGAAAAAGCAACCTATGATCCAAATGCAAAAAATGGATATATCAACTCTATTAATGATGCAACAACAAAAGCTGCTTTTAATAATAAAGAAGAAGCAAAAGTAATTGCGGATCCACAACATAATAGATGGACTGAAATCCGTAAAGAAGGGATCGACACTGGTACTAAACAAACTACGATTTCTTCAGAATTCAACGGTGGAAATATCGGTGTTCAGTTTGAAATTTCTGCGACCTTCCGCGGGAAAGCGGTCAAACCTGCTATTGTCATGGCGGATGGTGAGTCAGCTAACCCAGGTGAGTTAGTACTCTTCACTACAAACGGTTCAGGTTGGCAACATGTTGGGGAATGGTTTAAAAATAATAACCGAAATACGAAAAACTATGTTCCTCAAGATACAAATAACTTATTCGATCCTACAAAACCTAATAACGTTGTAAATATTGATGGAGTTAACATTACTGGACTTAACTTAAACCTTTTACGTAGAGCAACTGGTGTGGGTGAAGAAGGTAAAACTGTAGCATGGAAATACTATGGAAGCGCAGACTTGAAGACAGGTGGTTTAGGAACAGGAGTATTTGGTCCTAACATATCCGCAGCTAATGTTTCAGTACCACTCGTTATGACGCGTGGGGCTTCTGAAATTGGATTATATATCGCATCTTCAGGTAAACAATCAGCAATGCTTGGTTTCTTCCCGCTTGATGAAGGAGATGCCCCTGAATCATATGGTAAGGCTATTCATTCTATCGCAACGGTTGATGGGCTTACAGGTAAGAAAGTAAACCAACCTTATCTCGGCCACTTGAGTCCTGATATGGATGAAAACAATACCCTTGATTGGACTGGTGACGATAAAGCGACAACGGCTGATGAAGGAATCGACCAATTGCTTCCGAATGACCTCAAAGGAAAAACCAATGAGTTGATCAAGATGGATCGTACAAAACCAGGGAATTACACGATTACTGTTGAAGCTCATACAGACGGGGCGCCTCAAGCCAATATTTATGGTTGGGTTGACTTTAACCAAAACGGTACCTTTGATGAAGACGAACGCTCTGATTTAGCAACCATTACTAAGGATGGAGCCGTTACCCTAAGATTCACCAAGAGCAAAACCTATATCGATCCTAGTGTCAACGAACTAGGAGTACGGTTACGAATTGCTAAGGATGCTGCTCAAATTGAGAGTCCGACAGGAATGGCCTTTTCAGGGGAGGTTGAGGACTTCAAGACTCAAATCACTCACCCACCAAAAGGAGAATTCAAAGAAACAAGTGGTCTTCAAGGGGCGAAGCAAACTGCAACTGTAGCCTTTACTGCTCGAGGTTTGCAAGGCTATAGCTTAACTGAATCAGCAAAAATTGATGAAACAGTAGCACCATACATTGTCGATGCAAATGGGAACAAGGCTACTTTGGATGCTGAAGGCTACTATGTCGTACCAGGTCAAGGTAAATATAAGATTACCGCAAATGGTAAAGACGTAGATGTGGAGTTCATCCCAGAAGATCACTTCCTTGGAACAGCTGATGGAATTTCAATCCGTCGTACAGATAGTAATGGCTACGATACTGGTTGGTCAACTAAATTCCCAGATAAGGAAGCCAACGTTGATACAGTATTAAACACAATGGATGGCCTTTACATCCCAACAGTAACTCCAAGTGAAATTGAAGGTGTTGATAAGACTTCAACTGATGTCCAAGGAGCAACACAAACAGGTACACCAACCTTTAACACAACTCTTACAAATGCTAATGGTGATAAGATTGCTGTCACTCCAAGCTTGGAGTATCCTGCTAAATTAGTGGACCCAGCAACTGGACAAGTCACCAACGCAACTTCTGTAACAGTAGCGGGAGAAGGAACATACTCAATCAATGATGCTACAGGAGAAGTTACCTTTGTTCCAGAACCAGGATTTACTGGTACTGCAAAAGGTGTTACTGTGTCATTGACTGCACCTGTCGGAAGAGATAAAGATGGTACTGTTCGTGATGAATACCTTAAGACTGCTACAGCTAAGTACACACCAACAGTAACTCCAATTACAATCACTCCAACAGATAAGGTTTCTGAGGATATCCAAAACGTTCCACAAACTCAAACTCCTACATTTGAGTTGAGCAACGACAAAACTGCAAAAATCACAAGCAAGAAATTGGTAGACCCAGCTACTGGTCAACCTACTGATGAAACTACTGTGACAGTTCCAGGAGAAGGAAGCTACACAATCGATCCTACTACAGGAGCAGTAACCTTCACACCTGAAAAAGACTTTGTTGGAACCGCTAAAGGCGTTAAGGTTCAAGCAACTGCAACTATCACAAACGCTAATGGTAAGACTGCAACCATTACTTCAGATGCGACCTACACACCAACTGTTGTGCCAGCAGTTCCAACTGCAAGCCCTGCAACTTCAAAAGATATCCAAGGTGCAACTCAAACAGGTACACCAACCTTTGCAGGAACAACTGTTCAAGTAAATGGTGAAGATAAAGCTATCACCATTAAAGAGAATAGCTACACACTTTTGGATAAAGATGGCAATGAAGTTACAACGACACCAGCTTATGCTGAAGATGGAACAACACCAATCGGTACATTCACGGTCGACCCAGCAACTGGTACTGTAACATTCAAACCAACTGATAAATCTTATACAGGTAAAGTAACTCCGGTTAAGGTTCAAGCCGAAAGCTCAAACGGAATCAAGGTTGATACAACTTACACTCCTGAGATTGTTCCAGTAACTCCAACTGCGACTCCAGCTGAAACAACAGACATTCAAGGTGCAACTCAAACAGGGAAACCTGAGTTCAAGGGTGGAACTGTGACTGTTGATGGAGTAGAAAAAACTGTTCCAATCAACGAAGCTGTTCCAGCAACATTTGACGATGGAACAACAACTAAGACAGTTGAAGGAGTTGGTACATACACAGTAGCAGCTGATGGAACAGTAACATTTGTTCCTGAAAAATCATTTGTTGGTAAGGCTCCTGCTGTAACAGTTGTTCGTGAAGATATGAACGGAACAAAAGCTTCTGCAACATATACACCAACAGTAACACCGGTAACACCAACAGCTAAAGATGTTACATCAACAGATATCCAAGGTAAGACACAAACAGGTAAACCAACCTTCACAGAAGGTGATCCAAGTGTACCAATGGATGATGATACACCTGCAACATTTGAAGATGGTTCAACAACTAAGACTATCCCAGGTGAAGGAACATACACAGTAGCACCAGACGGAACAGTTACATTCGTACCAGAAAAATCATTCACAGGAACAGGAACAGGCGTAACTGTTAAACGTGTAGATAAGAACGGTACACCAGTAACAGCTAAGTACACACCAACAGTAACTCCGGTAACACCAACAGCTGAAGATGCTACTTCAACTGATAAACAAGGTCAAACACAATCAGGTAAACCAACATTCACACCAGGTAACTCAGACGTGCCAATGGATGATGATACACCTGCAACCTTCGAAGATGGTTCAACAACTAAGACTATCCCAGGTGAAGGAACATACACAGTAGCACCAGACGGAACTGTAACATTCGTACCAGAAAAATCATTCACAGGAACAGGAACAGGCGTAACTGTTAAACGTGTAGATAAGAACGGTACACCAGTAACAGCTAAGTACACACCAACAGTAACACCAGTAACACCAACAGCTACTCCAGCTGAATCAGTAGCACCTCAAGGCGTGGTTCAAACTGGTACTGTTACATTCACAGAAGGTGACCCAGTTGCACCAATCGACAAGGATACGATTACTCTTCTTGACGAAAATGGTCAACCAGCTACATCAGTAGTTGCTAAATCACCAGAAGGTAAAGAAATCGGTACTTTCACAGTTGATAAAGCAACAGGTGTTGTAACATTCACACCAACTGACAAGTCATACTCAGGTGATGTTGTTCCAGTTAAGGTTCAAGCTAAAGATGCTAATGGTACTGCCGTAGAAACAACTTACACACCTAAGATTACTCCAGTAGTTCCAACAGCAGAACCAGTAACATCAACAGATATCCAAGGTAAGACACAAACAGGTAAACCTAAGTTTACAGAAGGTGACCCAAGTGTACCAATGGATGACGATGTTCCAGCAACATTTGAAGATGGTTCAACAACTAAGACTATCCCAGGTGAAGGAACATACACAGTAGCCCCAGATGGAACTGTAACATTCGTACCAGAAAAATCATTCACAGGAACAGGAACAGGCGTAACTGTGAAACGTGTAGATAAGAACGGTACACCAGTAACAGCTAAGTACACACCAACAGTAACACCGGTAACACCAACAGCAGAACCAGCTACAACTATTGGACCAAAAGGTAAAGAACAGTCTGGTAAACCAACATTCAAGGAAGGCGATAGCCGTGTTCCAATGAATGATGATGTTCCAGCTACATTTGACGATGGTTCAACAACTAAGACAATTCCAGGTGTTGGTACTTACACAGTAGCACCAGACGGAACAGTAACCTTCAAACCAGAACCTGAATTTACAGGAACAGCTCCATCTGTTACAGTTGTTCGTGAAGATATGAACGGAACAAAAGCTTCTGCAACATACACACCAACAGTAACACCAGTTACTACATTTGTAGATAAAGAAGGTAAAGCAATTCCAGGATATCCAACAGAAGACGGTGAAAATCCTAAGAAAGATATTCCAGGATACCGCTTCGTAGAGACTAAGAAACTTCCAAACGGCGACACAGAACATGTCTACGAAAAAGTGAAGACTAGTCACAAGGATAAAGACGGAAATGAAATTCCAGGATATCCAACAGAAGACGGCGAAAATCCTAAGAAAGACATTCCAGGATACCGCTTCGTAGAGACTAAGAAACTTCCAAACGGCGACACAGAACATGTCTACGAAAAAGTGAAGACTAGTCACAAGGATAAAGACGGAAATGAAATTCCAGGATATCCAACAGAAGACGGCGAAAATCCTAAGAAAGATATTCCAGGATACCGCTTCGTAGAGACTAAGAAACTTCCAAACGGCGACACAGAACATGTCTACGAAAAAGTGAAGACTAGTCACAAGGATAAAGACGGAAATGAAATTCCAGGATATCCAACAGAAGACGGCGAAAATCCTAAGAAAGATATTCCAGGGTACCGCTTCGTAGAGACTAAGAAACTTCCAAACGGCGACACAGAACATGTCTATGAAAAAGTGAAGACTAGTCACAAGGATAAAGACGGAAATGAAATTCCAGGATATCCAACAGAAGACGGCGAAAATCCTAAGAAAGACATTCCAGGATACCGCTTCGTAGAGACTAAGAAACTTCCAAACGGCGACACAGAACATGTCTACGAAAAAGTGAAGACTAGTCACAAGGATAAAGACGGAAATGAAATTCCAGGATATCCAACAGAAGACGGCGAAAATCCTAAGAAAGATATTCCAGGGTACCGCTTCGTAGAGACTAAGAAACTTCCAAACGGCGACACAGAACATGTCTATGAAAAAGTGAAGACTAGTCACAAGGATAAAGACGGAAATGAAATTCCAGGATATCCAACAGAAGACGGCGAAAATCCTAAGAAAGACATTCCAGGATACCGCTTCGTAGAGACTAAGAAACTTCCAAACGGCGACACAGAACATGTCTACGAAAAAGTGAAGACTAGTCACAAGGATAAAGACGGAAATGAAATTCCAGGATATCCAACAGAAGACGGCGAAAATCCTAAGAAAGATATTCCAGGGTACCGCTTCGTAGAGACTAAGAAACTTCCAAACGGCGACACAGAACATGTCTATGAAAAAGTGAAGACTAGTCACAAGGATAAAGACGGAAATGAAATTCCAGGATATCCAACAGAAGACGGCGAAAATCCTAAGAAAGACATTCCAGGATACCGCTTCGTTGAAACTAAGAAGTTGCCAAACGGTGACACAGAGCACGTTTATGAGAAGGTTAAGACTCCAGATCCAGATCCAGAGCCAACTCCAGATCCGAAACCAACTCCAGATCCAGAGCCAACTCCAGATCCGAAACCAACTCCAGATCCAGAACCAACTCCAGATTCAGAAAAACCAGAAGCTCCAGTTAAACCAGCTCCAGCTAAGGAAAATACTCCTCAATTGCCAAACACAGGTACTAAGGATAATGCTAGCCTTGCTGCCCTTGGTTTAGTAGGTGTCTTGAGTGGATTTGGACTTATCGCTCGTAAAAAGAAAGAAGACTAATCAACTCTGTAAAGTAGTGAGAAAGTCACCTTTCTAATTAAAAACTAGTGCATCCAAGGATGTACTAGTTTTTTTAATCTCCTTGCTGCTTGTCTTAAGGATAGAACTATGCTACAATCGTGTAAAATAAACAAGGATATCAAGATATGAAAAGTGAATACCAAAAAATGATTGCGGGAGAACCTTATCACCCGTTCGACCCAGAACTTCGTGCGCTAGCACAAACAGCACGACAAAAGCAAGCCTCCTTTAATGAAGAAGTCGATTCCGTAAAAGGTATGGAAATCATCAAAGGCTGGTTTGGTTCAACTGGTGAAAATCTCTATGTCAATACTCGTTTGGTGGTGGATTATGGTGTCAATATTCATTTGGGAGAAAATTTTTATTCCAATTGGAATCTGACCATGTTGGATGTTTGTCCAATTACCATTGGTGACAATGCCATGATTGGTCCTAACTGCCAATTTTTGACACCTCTTCATCCTCTAGATCCAGAAGAACGAAATTCAGGTTTAGAATTTGGAAAACCAATCACGATTGGTAAAAACTTCTGGGCAGGAGGTGGGGTTATTGTCCTTCCAGGTGTTACACTAGGTGATAATGTTGTTGCAGGAGCAGGAGCTGTCATTACTAAATCTTTTGGTGACAATGTAGTTCTGGCAGGCAACCCAGCACGAGTTATCAAAGAAATTCCAGTCAAAGAAAATTAAAAGAACAGCAAGATGCTGTTCTTTTTTGTACCATAAATAATGATTATTAATGAAGTTCGGATGGAGTTAAGAAAATTTTCAGAAAAAATTTAGGCTTCTTTTAGGAAAGTCCCGTAGACTAGGATCATGTAAATGAAAGACGAGGAAATGAGTATGAAAGCAAAAAAATGGACATTCTTATTAACGAGTATAGTAACTCTAGCACTGGTGACAGCTTGTACCCAGTCAACTTCAAATACAACAGCTAGCAATACCGCAACAACAACGGCATCCACTACAGATGCTAAGAAAACTAGCTATTTCACAGACAAGGACTACGATACTTCCTACGATGAAAAATCTGCATCAACTGTGACGCTGTCTGGATCTACTGCAACTGTTTCTGGTGAAGGAGTTGCTGTGTCAGACTCTACCGTTACCATCTCTAAGTCAGGAACCTATGTGATTTCTGGACAATCTGATGGTGTTCAAATCAAGATTGAAGCTGAAAAAACAGATGATGTGCATCTCGTGCTAAACGGTGTGACTATGACCAATACCAATGCTGCTATTTCTGCCACATCAGCCGGTCATGTTTACTTAACTCTAGCAGATGGTACAACCAATAGCCTGTCAGATTCAGCTTCTAATAGTGACGAAAAGGCAGACGCGGCCCTCTTTTCTAAAGTGGACTTAACCATCAATGGCAAGGGGACTCTCAATGTAGATGGCAAGAAAAATAATGGTATCAAGGCCAATGATACGCTTCACATCACAGGTGGAACCTACAACATCACAGCAGTCGGAGATGCCTTTAATGTCAATGATGAACTCAATATTACTGGCACAACCATGGCTATCGATGCCAAGGAAGATGGAGTTAAGGTCGATAATGATGAGGACACATCTGTAGGAACCATGTATCTCTCTGATAATACGATTACTGTTACTGCAGGGGACGATGGTATCCACGCATCAGGTGATTTGGTTATTGATAGTGGTACCTATACCGTTAAGAATTCTACAGAAGGGCTTGAAGGTAAGTCAATTACTATCAACGGTGGAGATATCGCCATCTATTCAACGGATGATGGTGTCAATGCAGCCAACAAAAATGCTCAACAAAGTGAAATTTTCTTCACTATGAATGGTGGGAACTTGACGGTTGAAGTTGGTCAAGGGGACACGGATCCAATTGACTCAAATGGTAATATTACAGTTAATGGAGGAACCATCAAAATGACTGGTCAAACTGGTTTTGACTTTGATGGAACAGCGACCTACACAGGCGGAGATATCTATCTCAATGGTGAAAAACAAACTGAAATCGTCAATTCTATGCCTGGAGGCGGTGGCCCTGGTGGTCAACCATAAAAGAAAACTCTCCTTCCTCGAAAGAGAAGGGAGATTTTTTTTCAATTTTCTACTTTCTACTTGACAAGTGAGCGTTCACTCACTATAATAGTCTCATGATTAAAAAGTGAGTAAACACTCACCTGAGAGGATTCAAATGAAAAAATTGTTACATTTAAAAGATTTAGAAAAATCTTTTGGTCGTCAAATGGTCTTAGATCACGTTGGTTTTGATTTAAAGCCTGGAGAAATCATTGGTCTAATCGGTCCATCAGGTGCTGGTAAATCAACTATGATTAAAACCATGCTAGGAATGGAAAAGGCGGATAGCGGTATCGCTTTAGTCTTGGACCATACTATGCCAAATCGTCATATTTTAGGTGATATTGGCTATATGGCTCAGTCTGATGCTCTTTATGAGGCCTTGTCAGGTCAAGAAAATCTAGAATTTTTTGGTCAGCTAAAAGGGCTATCCAAAAGAGATCTGACAGCTGAAATTGCCCATGTGGCTCAAGTTGTGGATCTGACAGAGCATTTGAATAAAACGGTATCCGGTTATTCTGGAGGAATGAAGCGACGCTTGTCTTTAGCCGTCGCGCTTCTGGGGAATCCTCAGCTCTTGATTTTGGACGAACCGACAGTTGGAATCGACCCTTCTCTTCGAAAGAAAATCTGGAAAGAATTATTCGCGCTTAGAGACAATGGGGTAGGGATATTAGTTACTACCCATGTTATGGATGAAGCAGAGTTAACGGATAAGGTCGGCTTATTATTAGGTGGAAAAATCATTGCTTTTGATACACCGCAACACTTAAAAGATAGTTATCAAGTTTCAAGTATTGAAGAAGTCTTTTTGAAAGCAGAAGGAGAGTAAGATGAGAACCATTGCTATTGCTAAAAAAGTTATCAAAGAATTGCTTCGTGACAAACGAACCTTGGCTATGATGTTTGTAGCGCCGGTATTTATTATGTGGCTGATGAACCTCATGTTTTCAGCTAGTACAACCGTGAATGTCAAGTTAGCGACACAAGATCTACCAACTGGTTTGGTAACAAAAATGGATGAGCTCGATCATGTGGACGTCGAGACTTATCAAGACTTAGATCAGGCTAAAAAAGCTCTAGCTGACGAGAAAGTAGATGCAGTCATATCGTATAAAGATGGTGAGTATCAGGTCGACTACGCAAATACGGATGCTTCTAAAACAACTATGACACGACAAGTGTTACGAACAAGTATCGTCAATGAAGGCACCGATCAGTTATTATCTCGTGTCAAACAAGCTCTTCCACAATTGAAATTAGATGAAAAGGCGCCTGAAATCAAAGAATCTTACCAATATGGAGATAAAAATACTGGATTCTTTGCACGTATGATTCCAATTTTAATTGGCTTTGTGGTCTTCTTCTTTGTCTTTTTGATTTCTGGTATGGCACTGTTGAAAGAGCGAACAAGTGGAACCTTGGATCGCTTGTTAGCAACCCCAGTGAAACGTTCTGAAATCGTCTATGGCTATATGTTGTCTTACGGTATTATTGCGATTTTTCAAACGGCAGTTGTCGTTTTAGCAGCAATTTGGCTACTAGATGTAGAAGTTGTAGGAAATATTTTAAATGTTATAATAGTTAATGTGGTACTGGCTCTTGTAGCACTAGCTTTTGGAATTCTCTTGTCTACTCTAGCAAAATCAGAATTCCAAATGATGCAATTTATTCCTCTCGTGATTATGCCCCAACTTTTTTTCTCAGGAATTATTCCATTGTCATCCATGGGAGAATGGGCTCCAACTGTGGGGAAATTTTTGCCATTAACCTATTCTGGTGATGCAATAAGCCAGATTATTCTTTACGGACACAATCTTGGTGATATTTTGTCAAATCTTGGTGTTTTAATGATTTTCTTGATCATTTTAACAATTCTCAATATTGTTGGATTGCGTCGTTATCGTAAAGTTTAGAAATCAACATAAATAATGCTAAAAAGGTGTGAAGATTGGATGGATAAGACTGTTTTTGAATCGTTTGAAGATTACTTAGAAGAAGCGAATTACCCTCAAGGAAAGAAAAAAATCATGCAGGCAGCAGTGGATCTCATATCAACCAGGAGTTACCATGGGACCTCAACTCTTCACATAGCTGAGCGTGCTGGACTAAGCCAGGCAACTTTGTTTAAGTATTTTAAGACGAAGGATGATTTACTGACGGCTATTTTACATCCTGTAGTCCCAGGCATTCTCGGTAGTTTTTTTGAGGAACTCTTAGCTTTTGAAACGACAGAAGAGAGGGTTCGTTATCTCGTCCATAATCGTATGAGCTATCTCAAAAAAAATCGTGCCTTGATGAAAATCATTCTACAAGAGAGTTTTTCAAATAAAAAACTAAAAAATGAACAGATTTTTATCTGGAATGCTATTCAAGATAAACTTCGAGTGCTTCATAAGGAATTGCTAGCAGATCCACGTGTAAATCCAGAGATAACGATTCCTCAAATGGTTCGCATCTGTATAGGTCCATTGTTAGCTTACTTCTCTCAACTATATATCATTGGTGACAATGTCGAAATTAGTGAAGAGGACTTAGGCTTATTGGAAAAACAAATCTTAGGTGGTTTGTGGAAATAGGAGGAGTATAGGAATTAGTTCTTTTTGCTTTAGGTTGAGCAACACATCATAAGAAGTATTTTCTAATATTAAAAAACATAATAATTTAAAGAAAAAACTCTTATCCCTAGCATATTAACAGCTTGGAATAAGAGTTTCTTATGTTATTAGGACGAAAAAGAATTATTCTCCGTCTTTTTTAAAGATGTTTTTTACGCCAGATACTGCACCTTCGACAGCTTCTTTAGCATCTTCGACAACTTCTTTAGCTTTTGAAGCTACCTTTTCTGCAGCTCCTTCTGCTTGAGTTTTTGTATCGCCAGTTAGTTTACCAAAACCTTCTTTAACAGAACCTTTAGTTTGGTTGAATTTTTCTTCGATTGACATGGGGGTTACCTCCGTTATTTTTTTGTATTATCTAAATTACATCAGATACTAATTTAAGTATATACCCTTTTATGCTAAAAAGCAAAAAACTGATACGAAAAGCATCAGTTTATTTTTTAATAGGTTACAACATTCAACTGGCCTTTATCATATTCAGCGATAAAGATATTAGAGACTTCTTCAAAACCTTCTTGTTTTAACTCATCCATTAACCACTCTTCAGTTTTGCCAATGGTTTCTAGGATTTCAACTTGGACAACACCGTCTGTGATGACTGGGTACTTAGGATTTTCGTCACCCATTCTTACGACAATTAGTTGTCCGTTTTGCTCAATCACAGCTCTCTTGACATCCTTTAATTGAAAGATTCCTTGAGCGCGCAATTTAAGAGCAACATCAGCAGCAGCTAGGCCTTTTGAGCGACAAGCTTCTGGATCTAATTTTCCGTTTTTTATGATAATAGTTGGTTTTCCATCAATCAGATGTTTGATGAAGTAAACATTGGTATTAAGCCATTTGAGTGACAGAATCAAAATCGTCCAGATGATGAGGATGACGACATATTGAAGGATGGTAATCGAGCTATTGTAGATGACCCCGCCGATAATACCCCCGAGAACAAAGTTCTGTATTTGGTCTACTGCAGAACTTGGCGCTAAATTTCCTTTTCCTGTTACGTTAATAACAAAAACAAGAGAAAGAAGCCCCCAGGCCAATTTAATTGCAATTGTAGCAAAAAAGCTTATCATTTTTCAACCTCCACCAGTTCTACATCTGTTTTATATAAGTCCATTTTTTCAAGTAAATAGCTATCTTGGTCAGTCCCGCTAATGGCGCGATAAAAATTGTCGCCAACCTTAATAATAGCTCCATCAGTAGTAGCTGAAGTATTGACATAAATATCTTTTTTATCAACACCTAACTCTTTTGATACAATCTCGATGAAGTGTAAGGAACTACGAAATTGATTATCATTGGATTGGCTGTTTTGAAAATTCGTAATGCTAATCAATACAAAAGCAATTAACGTCAAAATAGAAATGAGCGATAATTCACGGAACTTACTCCCTCTTTTATCTTTGAAAGCCTTAAATGCAAAGAATCCAGTCACAATCACTAAGAATGTCGACACAATAATCATGGTCCAATTCTGTTGACTAATCTGACTGAGAACATAGTCATATGAATAGAATTTCATAAGATTTCTCCTTTTTTAAATTCAATCTATTATAAACTAATTCCTAAACTATAGCAATTTTATTAGTAGGGGAAAAGCATTTTATTAGTGTCTCCTACTCAAGATAAGTTTTTCTCTCATCTTGACTTTCGTTTAGCTTTTGTTATAATAGTACAAATTTAGAGGGGGTGCTCTATGATTCAAAAACACGCTATTCCTATTTTAGAATTTGATGATAATCCTCAAGCAGTTATCATGCCAAATCACGAAGGCTTGGATTTACAGTTACCAAAGAAGTGCATCTATGCATTTTTGGAGGAGGAGATTGACCGCTATGCTCAGGAAGTAAGAGCAGAGTGCGTTGGGGAGTTTGTTTCTGCCACTAAAACCTATCCAGTTTATGTCATGGACTACAAAGGCGAAAAAGTTTGTCTAGCCCAAGCTCCTGTCGGTTCTGCCCCGGCCGCCCAGTTTATGGATTGGTTGATTGGCTACGGTGTGGAGAAAATCATTTCCACTGGAACCTGTGGCGTCCTAGCCGATATAGAGGAAAATGCCTTTCTCGTCCCTGTTCGCGCTCTGCGAGATGAGGGAGCCAGCTACCACTATGTAGCGCCTTCTCGTTATATAGAGATGCAGATTGAGGCTGTTTCTGCTATTGAGCAAGTCTTGGAACAACTAGGCATTCCTTATGAAGAGGTTATGACTTGGTCGACAGATGGTTTTTACCGAGAGACAGCTGAAAAAGTTGCCTATCGTAAGGAAGAAGGCTGTGCAGTTGTGGAGATGGAGTGTGCAGCTCTTGCAGCAGTTGCCCAACTACGTGGTGTTGTCTGGGGGGAATTGCTCTTTACCGCAGATTCCTTAGCGGATCTGGACAACTACGACAGTCGTGACTGGGGCTCTGAAGCTTTTGACAAGGCCTTGGAACTCTGTCTTGAAATCGTTAGTCATATGTGACTGCTTTAACTGATTTTGTGGTACAATGTAGCTATGTTATTCAAATCATTTTCGGAAAAAATAAACACGACCTTGGGGCGTTTGTCACCTGCTCGTCGAATTTTTTTAAGTTTTGCTTTGGTTATTTTCGTGGGCTCTCTTCTTTTGAGTCTGCCATTTGTGCAAGCAACAAGCTCCCAAGCGACCTATTTCGACCATCTCTTTACAGCAGTATCCATGGTCTGTGTGACAGGACTCTTTACTCAACCAGTAGCTACCACATATAACATCTGGGGTCAGTTAATCTGTATGTTTTTGATCCAGATTGGTGGTTTGGGTCTCATGACCTTTATAGGGGTCTTTTATATTCAAAGCAAGCAAAAGCTAAGTCTTCGTAGCCGTGAAACAATTCTGGAGAGCTTTAGTTATGGAGAAACTCAGTCTTTAATGGTTTTCATACGTTCGATTTTCTTGACGACTTTTATCGTTGAAGGACTCGGAGCCTTCCTGTTAAGTTTTCGTTTTGTTCCGGAATTTGGTTGGGGCCGAGGGATTTTCACCTCTATCTTTGTAGCTATTTCAGCTTTCTGTAATGCTGGTTTTGATAATTTTGGAAGTACAAGTTTAGTAGCTTTTCAAACTGATCCTTTGATTAATCTAGTGCTTGCTGCTTTGATCATCACAGGTGGTCTAGGGTTTATGGTTTGGTTTGACCTGGCCACGCAGTTGAGCAAGAAAAAACGTCGGCTTCGCTTTCATACCAAGTTGGTTCTCTTCTTGACAGCAGGAATTTTATTTACTGGAACAGTTTCAACCCTCTTGATCGAGTGGAACAATCCGGGAACGATTGGAAATCTCAGCATCCCTGATAAATTGCTAGTCAGTTTTTTCCAAACAGTTAGCATGAGAACGGCGGGTTTTGCTTCTATTGATTTTACCCAGGCTCGGCCTGTTACTTTGCTGATTTATATCTTACAAATGTTTCTCGGTGGGGCGCCTGGTGGAACAGCCGGGGGGCTTAAAATCACAACCTTCTTTGTATTATTAGTATTTGCACGCAGTGAACTTTTAGGATTACCCCATGCCAATATAGCTCGGAGAACAATTTTACCTCGGACAGTCCAAAAATCTTTCAGTGTTTTTATCATCTTCTTGCTAACTTTCTTGCTGGGCTTGATCCTGTTAGGGGTAACCGCAGAAGGGAATCCGCGCTTTATCTACATCATGTTCGAGACAATTTCTGCCCTTGCCACGGTCGGAGTGACGGCAAATCTGACACCAGAGTTAGGTAGATTAGCTCTTAGCATTATCATGCTACTGATGTTTATTGGACGAATTGGACCACTGACGCTATTAGTTAGTTTGGCTGAGTATCAACCAGATAAGAAAGATATGATCCACTATATGAAAGCAGATATTACGATAGGATAAGAAAGGATAAACTATGTCAGATCGGACAATTGGAATTTTAGGTTTGGGTATTTTTGGGAGTAGTGTACTTACCGCTCTCGCTCAGCATGATATAAATATTATCGCCATTGACGACCATGAGGAACGAATCAATCAGTTCGAACCAGTCTTGGTACGTGGAGTTGTTGGAGATATTACCGATGAAGAGCTCTTGCTCTCAGCAGGAATTGATACCTGCGATACAGTTGTGGTGGCAACTGGGGAAAATTTAGAATCTAGTGTGCTTGCAGTCATGCATTGCAAGAGTCTAGGAGTACCAACTGTTATTGCTAAGGTTAAAAGCTATACAGCAAAAAAAGTCCTTGAAAAAATTGGCGCAGATTCAGTCATTTCACCAGAATATGAGATGGGTCGTTCGTTGGCGCAGACTATTTTATTTAATAACAGCGTAGATGTCTTTCAGTTGGACAAAAATGTCTCGATAGTCGAAATGAAAATTCCACAATCGTGGGCAGGTAAGAGTCTAAGTGAACTTGATCTTCGAGGACAATACAATCTCAATATTCTTGGTTTTCGTGACTATGAAAATGCTCCTCTAGACGTTCAGTTTGGTCCAGATGATCAATTGAAAGCCGATGGCTATATGATGGCAGTAATCAATAACCAATATTTGGATACCTTATCTAAATTTAACGAAAAATAAAATAGATAGAAAATTCTCTTTACAAATCTAGTATTTCATGGTACAATAGCCTTTGTGTGAAATAGCAGCAGGAAAGCATGAAGCTCGTCAACAGATGTCTTATAACAAGTAACCTTGGCTGTTTAGGCGAAGGGCATCTGCACGAATCAGGGCTTTCTAAGTGACTATTTCCGCCGAAATTATATTTATATTAGGAGGACATACACATGTCACGTTATACAGGACCATCTTGGAAACAAGCTCGTCGCCTTGGCCTTTCACTTACAGGTACAGGTAAAGAATTGGCACGTCGTAATTACGTACCAGGACAACACGGACCAAACAACCGTTCTAAATTGTCAGAATACGGTTTGCAATTAGCTGAAAAACAAAAACTTCGTTTTACTTACGGTGTAGGTGAAAAACAATTCCGTAACTTGTTCGTACAAGCTACAAAAATCAAGGGCGGAATCCTAGGTTTCAACTTCATGCTTCTTTTGGAACGTCGTTTGGATAACGTAGTTTACCGTCTTGGTCTTGCGACTACTCGTCGTCAAGCTCGTCAATTCGTAAACCACGGTCACATCCTTGTTGACGGAAAACGTGTTGATATCCCATCATACCGCGTAACTCCAGGTCAAGTAATCTCAGTTCGCGAAAAATCATTGAAAGTTCCAGCTATCCTTGAAGCGGTTGAAGCTACTCTTGGACGCCCAGCATTCGTATCATTCGACGCTGAAAAATTGGAAGGTTCATTGACTCGTTTACCAGAACGTGATGAAATCAACCCAGAAATCAACGAAGCACTTATCGTTGAATTCTACAACAAGATGCTTTAATTTTAAGATATATTTTACGAAAAGCCTACAACAGTGGGCTTTTTTCTTTGTAAGAAATAAAAAATAAGAAAAATTTATCTCAAGTTCTTGACAAGATTCTAAAAGTAGGTATAATAGAAAGAGTTGACAAGCTCAGGGTCCGTTGGTCAAGGGGTTAAGACACCGCCTTTTCACGGCGGTAACACGGGTTCGAATCCCGTACGGACTATGGGTGTATCGCGGTTGATGGGAACAGGTTATAAAAAAAGTTAAAAAAACCTGTTGACAGAGAAAAATGACTGTGATATACTAATATAGTTGTCGCAAGCGCGACAAAGACCTTTGAAAACTGAACAAGACGAACCAATGTGCAGGGCACTATAACGGAAGTTATAGTACTGAACAATGAAAAAACAATAAATCTGTCAGTGACAGAAATGAGTGAGAACTCAAACTTTTAATGAGAGTTTGATCCTGGCTCAGGACGAACGCTGGCGGCGTGCCTAATACATGCAAGTAGAACGCTGAAGCTTGGTGCTTGCACCGAGCGGATGAGTTGCGAACGGGTGAGTAACGCGTAGGTAACCTGCCTGGTAGCGGGGGATAACTATTGGAAACGATAGCTAATACCGCATAACAGTAGATATCGCATGATATGTGCTTGAAAGGTGCAATTGCATCACTACCAGATGGACCTGCGTTGTATTAGCTAGTTGGTGAGGTAACGGCTCACCAAGGCAACGATACATAGCCGACCTGAGAGGGTGATCGGCCACACTGGGACTGAGACACGGCCCAGACTCCTACGGGAGGCAGCAGTAGGGAATCTTCGGCAATGGACGGAAGTCTGACCGAGCAACGCCGCGTGAGTGAAGAAGGTTTTCGGATCGTAAAGCTCTGTTGTAAGAGAAGAACGAGTGTGAGAGTGGAAAGTTCACACTGTGACGGTATCTTACCAGAAAGGGACGGCTAACTACGTGCCAGCAGCCGCGGTAATACGTAGGTCCCGAGCGTTGTCCGGATTTATTGGGCGTAAAGCGAGCGCAGGCGGTTAGATAAGTCTGAAGTTAAAGGCTGTGGCTTAACCATAGTACGCTTTGGAAACTGTTTAACTTGAGTGCAAGAGGGGAGAGTGGAATTCCATGTGTAGCGGTGAAATGCGTAGATATATGGAGGAACACCGGTGGCGAAAGCGGCTCTCTGGCTTGTAACTGACGCTGAGGCTCGAAAGCGTGGGGAGCAAACAGGATTAGATACCCTGGTAGTCCACGCCGTAAACGATGAGTGCTAGGTGTTAGACCCTTTCCGGGGTTTAGTGCCGTAGCTAACGCATTAAGCACTCCGCCTGGGGAGTACGACCGCAAGGTTGAAACTCAAAGGAATTGACGGGGGCCCGCACAAGCGGTGGAGCATGTGGTTTAATTCGAAGCAACGCGAAGAACCTTACCAGGTCTTGACATCCCTCTGACCGCTCTAGAGATAGAGTTTTCCTTCGGGACAGAGGTGACAGGTGGTGCATGGTTGTCGTCAGCTCGTGTCGTGAGATGTTGGGTTAAGTCCCGCAACGAGCGCAACCCCTATTGTTAGTTGCCATCATTCAGTTGGGCACTCTAGCGAGACTGCCGGTAATAAACCGGAGGAAGGTGGGGATGACGTCAAATCATCATGCCCCTTATGACCTGGGCTACACACGTGCTACAATGGTTGGTACAACGAGTCGCAAGCCGGTGACGGCAAGCTAATCTCTTAAAGCCAATCTCAGTTCGGATTGTAGGCTGCAACTCGCCTACATGAAGTCGGAATCGCTAGTAATCGCGGATCAGCACGCCGCGGTGAATACGTTCCCGGGCCTTGTACACACCGCCCGTCACACCACGAGAGTTTGTAACACCCGAAGTCGGTGAGGTAACCTTTTAGGAGCCAGCCGCCTAAGGTGGGATAGATGATTGGGGTGAAGTCGTAACAAGGTAGCCGTATCGGAAGGTGCGGCTGGATCACCTCCTTTCTAAGGATAAGGAATGCACATTGGTCTTGTTTAGTCTTGAGAGGTCTTGTGGGGCCTTAGCTCAGCTGGGAGAGCGCCTGCTTTGCACGCAGGAGGTCAGCGGTTCGATCCCGCTAGGCTCCATTGGTGAGAGATCACCAAGTAATGCACATTGAAAATTGAATATCTATATCAAATAGTAACAAGAAAATAAACCGAAAACGCTGTAGTATTAATAAGAGTTTATGACTGAAAGGTCAAAAAAGTAAGGTTAAGTTAATAAGGGCGCACGGTGGATGCCTTGGCACTAGGAGCCGAAGAAGGACGTGACAAACGACGATATGCCTTGGGTAGCTGTAAGTAAGCGATGATCCAGGGATTTCCGAATGGGGGAACCCAACAGGTACTACCTGTTACCCATATCTGTTAAGGATATGAGGAGGAAGACGCAGTGAACTGAAACATCTAAGTAGCTGCAGGAAGAGAAAGCAAAAGCGATTGCCTTAGTAGCGGCGAGCGAAACGGCAGGAGGGCAAACCGAAGAGTTTACTCTTCGGGGTTGTAGGACTGCAATGTGGACTCAAAGACTATAGAAGAATGACATGGGAAGGTCAGCCAAAGAGAGTGAGAGCCTCGTATTTAAAATAGTCTTTGTACCTAGCAGTATCCTGAGTACGGCGAGACACGTGAAATCTCGTCGGAATCTGGGAGGACCATCTCCCAACCCTAAATACTCCCTAGTGACCGATAGTGAACCAGTACCGTGAGGGAAAGGTGAAAAGCACCCCGGGAGGGGAGTGAAATAGAACCTGAAACCGTGTGCCTACAACAAGTTCGAGCCCGTTAATGGGTGAGAGCGTGCCTTTTGTAGAATGAACCGGCGAGTTACGATATGATGCGAGGTTAAGTTGAAGAGACGGAGCCGTAGGGAAACCGAGTCTGAATAGGGCGCTTTAGTATTATGTCGTAGACCCGAAACCATGTGACCTACCCATGAGCAGGTTGAAGGTGCGGTAAGACGCACTGGAGGACCGAACCAGGGCACGTTGAAAAGTGCTTGGATGACTTGTGGGTAGCGGAGAAATTCCAAACGAACTTGGAGATAGCTGGTTCTCTCCGAAATAGCTTTAGGGCTAGCGTCGACATCAAGATTCTTGGAGGTAGAGCACTGTTTGGGTGAGGGGTCCATCCCGGATTACCAATCTCAGATAAACTCCGAATGCCAATGAATTATGGTCGGCAGTCAGACTGCGAGTGCTAAGATCCGTAGTCGAAAGGGAAACA